>JAAEQF010000211.1 GCA_024231695.1 FCB group bacterium | reverse complement strand
TTTTTCTCGACCGATTCGATACCTGGATCGTTCAGATAGGCCTGATATACTTCTTCCAAATCGGCCTGAGGATCGAATTCGACTACAAAATGACGGGACAGATCATGGACCTGGCCGTTGATATACTTTGGTGTGGCTCCATGGAAAAGTTGACGCATGTCAGTAACTTCGTACTTCTCCGCGATAGCGTCGATAGAGCCGATCCCGACCGAAAGGTTACCCGAGGCGGAACGGGAAATCGAACCTTTGTCCATCGGTGTTGCGTACTGAACAATCAGCTGCCCCGGAGCATACCCCAGAAACGAAGGTATGTCAGCAGGTCGATCGATGGTTTTGATCTGATTGGCCAGTACAGGTGAGGAAACGATTAAGAGTACTAGAGATAAAAATAGAGCTACTTTACGCATACTGCCTCCCTCATAAAGTTAGTTACTTTGTGGAAAGAGTGGGCGGGTAAGCTATAGGCTTACTGTTTTCCTCCTTTTCCCGCAGGTTAAGTTAAACGGCAATTTTATGATATCTACCACGCATTGACAGATTAATTGAAAATAAAACGTAGAGTATTATGTGTCAAGGATTGATACAAAAAAGTCGGGAGTTTGGCGATTTGTCGGAATATTCAGAAAAATTATCTAAAAAAATCAAGACGGATATCATCGCATTTGGAAATCGACTGTGATATAACAATATAGAAATGGGATGACGTCAAAGTCGTCTCTGTTACGTATAAATATCATCAATTCCAGGTCCGATTGATATCAATTAATTTTTTGATACGGCAGATATATCTACAGATCGGCTATTCAATGCCATAAACCTGATTGGGGGCGAGAACATCCGGAAACGAATTTATCAGCTTCTTCCTGGCACAATAGCATACATGGCAGGCATCGACAAATTTCATTTTCTCGTCGAATCCGGCCCTTTGGGCCAGCTCTGCCGGACCGCCATCCAGCAGTATCTTCGAGACAGGATGGTCAGCCGGTGAATACTCTTTTGCCAGCCGGGTAAGAGGTGTCGTCCACATATTCCCCATGCTGACCCCCTGACATATATGCACATGGCCATAAGCATCCACATGTACTCGTTGGGGGTCGGCAAAATCTTCATACGGGCAGGTATCGAATCCCTTCCAATCTGTTCGAGGAAGACCGTCGGCCAGTTTTTCGACCGCCCTTCCTTTGAGGATTGCTCCGCCGCCGACTACTTTCTCACCCTTTGAGGTATCGTTAGGATCATCAGCCATGATTGGAGCTTCAATGCAAATTGAACCCGTGTCCAGGCCCAGCTTACGGGCCGCTGCTACAGCTCGAAGTGGAGGACGGTCGGCCTCGTCATCACCATGGAATTGATCATCACTGACGCTGAGATGCGTCAGGCCGGCCTCTTTCAATGGCCTCAGCCACAGGATGGCGTCTTCTTCGGATATCGCCCAATAGGCATTGCTGACGATTCCGACTGTAAATCCCCGCTCATGAGCCATACGGATGCCTTCAAGCAGGACCGGATAAAACAGAAAGGGTTCGCCGCCTTCAAAATAGATTTCGTTGATTGTCCCGATTGTCAGCGCTTCGTCGAGAACCGTTTTGATTTGCTTCGAGGTAAAAGTGCCCTTGGCCCGCGGACTGCTGAAAACGAAACAATGATCACATTCGTAGTTGCAGGAATAACTCAACAGGAAATGGATACCGGTTAGCATGGGTGATTCTCCTTTAAACTATTTAGCTCAAGCAGCCTCAATCGGCCAATCGTTTTTCAATCCGGTCCCATGGCATGAATCGGTTTATGGCCGAATTCCCGCACCGGATGCGGAATTCGATCAACCGGAACCAGATCATCGAGCCAGTAGGCATCGTCGTCGCGATGAAATACCATAAACCGGCCTTCATCCCGATAATCACGGGCCCGGTGATATTTTAAATATATATAATAATCTGTCAGTCCGACAATCTCTATTTTTCCCGTTTCATGGGACATGACCAGCCGGGCTCTTTTAGCCAGACCGCTGACTTCACGTTTGGCTTCTTCCAGCGTCTGATATGCCTTGGTCAGAGTCAGCGAATAGGGCATGTTTCCTGTCGTCGGCCGGCATTGGAAGAAATAATAAGGCGTCGCCCCGATAAACGATAATTTATTCATCAGTTTACTCAGGACTTTTGGGTCGCTGTTGATGCCTTTCAGTAAAGGTGTTTGATTGCAAAGAACCACTCCCGATTTCAATAGCAGGTATAAAGCCAGGATGGATGTTTCAGTGATTTCCTGGGGGGCATTAAAATGAGTCATAATATATATGCGTTGATCGCGCAGGCTATAATGGGACAGCATGGCCGGTAATTTGGGGTCGTCAAGAATGCGATGCGGATTAAAAGCAGGCATTTTCGATCCGATTCGGATTATAGATACATGGTCAATCTCCCGCAAGGGACGAATGACATTTTCCAATTTATTCGTGGACATCAAGAGCGGGTCGCCGCCGGTAAGCAGGACATTGGTGATTTGTCGATGGCGCCGAATATAGTTGATCCCTGCGGAGACGTCATTGACTACTTCGTCGTTTTCATCCATGAATAATCGTTTGCGAAAACAAAATCGGCAATATCCACCGCAAACCTCATTACATAACAGCAGGGCCGTGTGCGGGTATTTCTGCTGACAACCGGGTGCCACATAATTGGATTCTTCGTCCGAGGCGTCCAACTCTCCAAAATCCTCAAGCTCATTTACCCGGGGAATGATAATGCGGCGAATAGGGTCGTCAGGATCTTCCCAGTCAATTAAAGACAGGTAATAATCGTTGGCCCGAAACCGGTAACGGTCGCAGACTGGCTGCAGGGCCGCCTGTTCAGCCGCCGACAATTGGCTCACCTGCTCTATCTTTCTGATATACCGCACATTGGACATTGGCGTTGCTCCTGTCCGATGACCCGGACGTAAGGCATCAATATGAAAAATCAATATGCTGGGCCTAAACGTAAACAATCAGACTTTTGTTCTTGAGGCAGAATCCGGAGGCAATTTCCGGATCGCATACCATTATATAATATTATACGCGAAATCACCCGTCGAATACAGATGTTTTTTTGATTAAAACTTTACAAGTTGTTGATTAATAAGCAAGTAGGTTGAAATAAATGAAGATAGGGCAGTAACGAAATTCACCGTTTTGACGACAATTCTATAAAGAACATGGCTTAATACAGGAGTGATTATGTCGTTATTGATGGAAATTATCGAATGGCTTGACCCTTCCGGCGATGAAATGATTCACCGTATTCCACAGGAGGGCTCGGCCGATTTCAAGCTGGGAGCTCAACTTATTGTCCGTGACAGCCAGATGGCCCTTTTCTTTAAAAGCGGCCATGCCGCCGATTCGTTCACTACCGGAAGGCATACGCTGTCAACCTTGAATGTCCCGATTTTGACCCGCCTGTTAGCTTTTCCCTATGGCTTCGATTCACCCTTTCGGGCTGAAGTCTATTTTGTTAATCTCAAGGTATTTACCAA
Source organism: FCB group bacterium (assembly GCA_024231695.1). GTDB lineage: Bacteria > Zixibacteria > MSB-5A5 > GN15 > JAAZOE01 > JAAEQF01. The sequence goes on along the minus strand of JAAEQF010000211.1, from coordinate 6,232 downwards.
CCTGAAATGGGGCACCAAACATCCGGTAACATTCAAGGATAGCAAACTGGGCTTGATCAGGCTTCGCGGCCATGGTGCCTTTACTATTAGAATCGAACAACCAGCTCTGTTTTTGAATTCCATTGTCGGTCGCCAGGCTCGTTATACAACCGATGAAATCCAAGATTATTTGCGCGACGTGATTATCGCCCGGCTAAACGATCTGTTGGGTGAAAAACTGGATACAATACTCGAACTACCGGCTCAGTACAGCGAATTGGCCGAGGAATTCAAGTCAATAGTTGAGAATGAGTTTTGCAAATACGGCCTTAGCCTGGTGGATTTCTATATCTCGTCGATTACACCGCCGGATGAGGTTTCTAAGATGATTGATCAGCGCTCCGGTATGGAAGCGGTCGGTAACCTTGACAAATTTCTAAAATTTGAAATGGCCAAAGGCCTGGGCACTCCCGGAGGTCCGGCTTCGGCCGGAGCGGGTATCGGTATGGGCGCCGGAGTCGGTATCATGGTTCCGGGGATGTTGTCCAAAGTATTCTCGCCCGACCAGAAAGAACTTCGCCGGGAAGCGGTGGCGACGGTTACCTGCCCTGCCTGCCACACCGATACGCCGGAACAGTCGCGTTTCTGCTATCGTTGCGGACAGACAATGGTCAAGCAAAATATCTGTCCGGCTTGCGATCATGAACTTCCGACCGAAGCCTGCTTCTGTCATTATTGTGGCCATAAACTCAATGCGCAACACTCCTGTCCGCATTGTTCGGGCGATCTCGTGGCCGGTTCCAAATTCTGCGGTGAGTGTGGGAAAAAAGTAAGCGAGAATGACGGAAATGAAAGCTAAGGCAGGTTTTCATATTGGAGTGACTTGTCCCGGCTGTGGGGGAGAGCTGGAACTGCAGAAGGATTATTTTTCACTGGAATGTCCTCACTGTGGATCGGTTCTTCGTCTGAAGATGCCGGAAAAGCCACCGGCTTATATTCTTCCTGCTCGCAAAAACAAAAGAGAAATTCGCTTTCAGGTCGATCGCTGGCTAAAACAAAACGGATTGCCATTGACCCGATCAGAATTTACTCTGCGCCGGATCTATGCGCCATATTGGAAAATCGAAGCCATCCGGTTGAAAGTCGGGCACATGAAAACGAGGCAGGAGGTCGGACAGAGTAATTTCCTGACCACTCAGCTCGACTATCACGGAGTCTTCCAATATGGCCGTGCGATCGGTAAAGCCCTAACCCGTGGCGGGGGCGATCAAGTCAGAACCAAGGTTAAACTGTCACCGTTCACATCCACCGTTACCGCCGGGCCACCACTTGCCGGAATGCCTGCCTCAATTGGTATGCGATCCGAATACATCAAGGCTTATCCTTTTTCCCGGGACCGGGCTGACGATCAATTTGAATATTTGCCGGTTGCCGTTCCCTGGAATCAGATAATTGAGCAGGCCCAAAAATCGGTCTCCCACAAGGCCCGACTTAATGCTGGTGTCGGCGGCAAAGCCCATTCCGAGCTTTTTAATCCGACCGGATCGTTGATATATTTCCCATACTTCATAGTTGATTCAGAAACAGGCGACAGTAATGTTCGCCTGTTTCTTGATGGCCTTTCCGGTCGCATCGAACATGCCGACCATAATCCCCGGGACTGGGAAACTGGCGAAGGTATGTCGCCGGCTTCAGGAGATTGGGGAGAATTGACGGTTGATTTCCATCGATGTGGCAATTGTGGCGTTGATCTTCCGGCCGATCAATCGAGCGTATATATCTGTCAAAACTGCCATGAAGTAACCGTCCTCGACAGCGATCTGGGAATTCATGATGGTATCGTTTCCGCCTCTCTCAACGGCGATGACCAACAGTTTCCTTTCTGGTCACTAACTATTCCGCCGGATATTTTGGTGCAAGCCGGCCTTTCCCTTCCCGGAAACAACCCGCCCGAACGTCTGGTTGTGCCGGCTTTCAAAATCAGGAATTTTGATGCCCTGGCCCGGTTATGCAGGCGGATGACATTAACCCTGCCGGAGATGACCACTACCGCCGTAAAACAATATGATCAAAAATTCATGCCCGCTGCGATAGGACTATCTGAGGCTATAGCTATGGCTGAGATTATCCTTCATACGGCTGTTTTGGGCAAAGGTCGCTCGCTTCCCGATGCATCAATGGAATTTATACCCGACCGGGTTGGGCTGGTCTATGCCCCTTTTCACCCGCAGAATTATTTCTTTGTAGATTCGGTTCTGGGGACGGTGACATTCGAAAAGTGCCTGGTTGATTAAAACGCCGTTCCGCTCATCATTGACATTTATCTATCAACATTTTATCATTATCACAGGTGTGGATGGTGATAGATATTATTTATAACAATCGAGACTGACCGGACGTAGAAACTGCGACAGAAACTCCCCATTAACCGGTGGCGCGAAAGGCAGGGAATATGAAAGCCAAAAAGAAGATCAGGAAAAGATTTATTGAAGCCGAGGACGTCTGCCGCCTGCGAGTAATTAATTCGGCGGCGATATCGCCGAATGAGAAGAAAATAGCCTACATCATGGAGACGGTATCGGAAGACAAACGCAAATATTTTTCTCACATCCATATGGCTGATTCGGCCACTGGCAATACCAATCAATTTACTTTTGGCGAGGTTTCCGACCGGGGATTGACCTGGTCGCCGGATGGTTCTCAGATTGCCTTTGTCTCCACTCGCAACAAGAAGACGGCCATCTACCTGATGCCTTCAACAGGCGGTGGGGAATGCAAATTATACGAGGCCGAAGGAGCTTTTACTAGTCTCAACTGGACGCCTGACGGCCGGGAGCTGGTTTTCGCTTTTCGCTACAGCGACTCGCATGCGATCAAGGATGAAAAGAAGAAAAAAGAGGAGCCGCTTTATCGCCATATCACCAGGCTCTTTTATCGCCTTGACGGTTCCGGCTTCTTGCCGCAGGATCGTTTTCATATCTGGAAAGTCGATACGACCAATGGCCGGGCGAAACAGCTGACTAAGGGCAAACATGATGACATGTATCCTTCCGTTTCGCCCAACGGCAAACATATTGTCTTTGTTTCCAACCATCAAAAGGATCCCGATCTGGAATCTATGCGCGATGACTTGTTTGTAATGAATATCGCCGGAGGCAAGGCCAAAGAAGTACCGACCCCGGCCGGACCAATAGGCGTTCCGGTCTTTTCACCCGACAGCAAGAAAATCGCCTATATCGGTCATGCCAATCCGGACGATGAATGGGGTGTTACTAATCTACATCTATGGACGGTTGGCCTTTCGGGTCGTCCTTCCGCCCGTAACCTGATATCAAAATTCGATCGTCAGGCTTATGATCAGACAATCGGCGACATGGGTGAGGGTTTCGATATGGGCAAGCCGCACTGGTCACCGGACGGAAAACGGATTTATTTTTCTGCCTCCGACACCGGTAACACGCATCTGTTTTATGCCCCTTCCGCTGGGGGACGGCCGACACGGGTTACCAAAAAGAATGGTCATGTCAAATCGTACAGTCTGGCCGGAAAATCAAAACAGGTGGCCGCGATCATCTCCACTCTCGATACTCCCGGCGAGTTGCAACTGTTGCCGGCGGTGTACAATGGCGACGCCAAAGCCAAAACGCTGACCAAGGTCAATAAAACCCTCTTCACCGGCATTAGTTTCCCCAAAATCAGGGAGATTCGATTCAAAGCTTTCGATGGCACCGAACTTCAGGGCTGGCTGGTAACTCCGCCTAATTTTAATAGGAAACGCAAATACCCCGGTATTCTGGAAATCCACGGCGGTCCCCGGGCTCAATATGGCTTCACCTTTTACCATGAGATGCTTTATCTGGCTTCCAAGGGATATGTCGTGTTCTATACCAACCCCCGCGGCGGTGGTGGGCGAGGAGAGACATTTGCCGGCACTATTTTCGCTGACTGGGGCGGTATAGATTATATGGATTGCATGGCGGCGACCGATTATCTGGAAAAGCTGCCCTATGTAAATGAAAAACGATTGGGCGTCACCGGCGGCTCCTATGGCGGTTATATGACCAACTGGATTATCGGTCATACCAATCGTTTTCAGGCGGCGGTTACCCAAAGGTCGGTGGTCGATCTCAAAACATTTAATGGAACCAGTGATGTCGGCTTTGACCTTAAACGTGAGTTTGCCGGTTTTCCCTGGGCCAACCCGGAAACTTATGAAAAATGTTCACCGTTGACCTATGTGAAAAACATCAAAACCCCGCTATTGATTATCCATTCCGAACAGGATCTGCGTTGTAGTATCGAACAGGCCGAACAACTCTTTGTCACTCTTAAACTGATGAAGAAAACGGTTGAGTTCGTACGCTTTCCGGAAGAACCGCATGGCCTGTCACGTCACGGTCGACCGGATAGAAGGATTGCCCGTCTGGAATGGATACTAAAGTGGTTTAATCGATATCTCAAGTAGATTCAAAAACCGCGTTCAGCCAGGATGGCCTCGGCGTCTTCCTGGCTGCGCACAATCCGGCTGATTCTGCCGGTTTCCCCAATATTAAACATTTTTTTTAACTGGTTCCTGGTGATCGGATTGGTGATGATGTTGATTGATAAGACCATCCCGTTTTTTCGGCACCAGTTGAGGTGATCACCGATAACTTTGATCATTTCGGGATAAGACGATTTCCAGTTATTCAGATTAATGATTTTGGCCCATTCCCCACCGATTAACGGTTGAGCCACTTTAACGAATTCCTCGTGATACTGGACAGCTGTTTCCTTTTGCCAGGTACCGTAAATTTTCTCTTTGATCAGTCGTCGATCAAGATCGGCGTCAATTGTGAAATACATGCTGAAAGACATGTTAATTTCCCTCGATGATTGAATTCTTAAGTAACGGTCCTGGTTCCCGGCAAGAGCCGTAACCTGCTGGAAAAATATTCCCAGCCGCCTCTTGATAATTTAAAACCATGAATCCGGATCGAATCGTTGTTCAAGCAAGATTGCCGCTGTTTTCTGATCCTTTAACAATATACGTTATCGCTCCCCGGTGTTATTGCACTTATGTCAGTTTCGAGCAGGCGTTTTTTCCGGCGAATTAAAATCCGAAATCGCGAAGAAGTTTTTCGGCGTCCTCCCGACTTCTAGCAAAGCGGCTGATTTTGCCTGTTCCGCCGATATGGAACATCTTCTTAAGGTTGTTCTTCGAAATCGGCTTGTCGGTAATATATATGGCCAGAACATTACCGTTCTGTTGCGACCAGCGCATATGCTTTCCGAGTATACTCATGGCATCAGGATAGGTCGCCTTCCAATTGGTGACATTGATGATTTTAGCCCATTTCCGACCCATCAATGGTTCGGCTTCGCTTTTGAACTCCTGATGATAATCCACTGCCGTTTGCTTTTTCCATACATCATAGATTTTAACATTCATGACATTTCGGTCAGATTCAGCATCAATAGTAAAATGCAAACTGAAAGACATTTTCGTTCTCCGTCTTCGTTTCAACCGTAAACAGTTGGTGAGGTCAATGTGCTCGACGAGTTTCCTCGCTCGTTCCTTCTCCGGTAAAAATAATATTGTCCGGGTTCCGAATCATAAAGCAGAATGAAGCTTCTCTTCGGTAGAGTCCTGAATATATATATAAATGACTAAAAAACAACGGTTTTTTTAAAATTCAATTGGAAAAAATACTGAACCGAGGACGGACAAAAAAGAAAGCGGGAAATCCCAATTGGGATTTCCCACTTTCATAAACCATATCTACCTCACCAATTAAGGTGTAGGAGGATGTGTGTCATCGTTTCTGCATGGCCACCAGGTGCCCAATTCGGGCTCTTCGGTATTTAGAAGGGTGTTGATGCAATCACGACTACAAATCGGCGCAGGGCCGCTCTTAAAGACGTAGTTGATCAGATACACGGCGTCACCTACATTGAGAGCGCAATCGCCGTTGGCGTCACCTTCACCATAGCATATTGGCGCATCGCCGCCCTTAAAGACGTAGTTGATCATCCACACGGCGTCACCAACATTGATAGACTCATCGCTGTTGGCATCACCGGAAGGTCTACAGAGATCGCATTCCAATCCATTATCCAATATAAGTGTTTCGGCGTAATCGACCATTTCTTCCATATACGTCAAACCATCCCTTGATGTAGACAGGATCTTAATCGCGCATACGGTATCATTGGGAGCTAAGTCATAGTAGCCGAAAGATACCAGAGTGGACAGATCAACATATGGAGTATC
>JAAEQF010000210.1 GCA_024231695.1 FCB group bacterium | reverse complement strand
GTCGGCGCCCCAAGCCATGTTGGCTCTGACATGTCCATCGGCCAACCATTCAAGGGTGACGTTATGACCATGGGAAGACCTTTCGACGGCTCCAAGATGAAGGTCGGTGCCCCCGGCCATGTCGGCTCTGACATGTCCATCGGCCAACCATTCAAGGGTGACGTTATGACCATGGGTGCCCCCGCATTCACCTCTAACGACCACAGAATCGGTGCCCCATTCAAGGGAGACTCCCTCAGAATGGGTGCTCCCGACCTCGCTGCCACCGGCTCCATCGGAAAGCCCTACAATGCCGATGACCTCAGACTTGGCAACCCAGGAAGACCCGACATGGCTGTATCTCAGGCTATCCTCGACGGTCAGGCCAGAAACTACCGCGATGAGGTTTCCACCTTCAACCCTAGCAGAGACAGCATTGTCGGCACTGGTGGCTTCAGACCCGACTTCGATGGATACGCCCCCGAGTATACTGGCCCAGGTGACTTCAAGACCTCCATGGTTTTCGAGAAGCCCGGTGAGAACCTTGTCAAGGACAGCAATGTCATCAACCTCAGAGGCAGCTTTGAGTCCGACTACACTGGCCCAGGTGACTTCAAGACCTCCATGGCTTTTGAGAAGCCCGGTCAGGATCTCATCCGTGCCAACGGCATGGACGGTGTCCCCCGCAGCTTCGCCCCCAAACTCGGTAACGTCCGCCCCGATATGTCCGCTTCCAAAATGGGCGGGTATAAGACCCAGGCTCCCATCGCAGACCTTATGTACTGAGACGGCAGCAATTTGCTTGTGTGAAATAGTAGGTTTGAACTCTGAAACCTTAAAAGAAGCTGATT
>JAAEQF010000209.1 GCA_024231695.1 FCB group bacterium | reverse complement strand
TGAATCTGAAACAGGTCTTACGGTGCCAAGCGTAGCAGGTCCAGGAATTCTTGGAGGAACAATAACAGAATCCTATTTCATTGAGTGTGCAAACGGGGCGATTAATGAATATCGTTTCGTAATATCGCCAACAAATTTCGCTGCTACTGTGTACGATGATGAGGGTACGACCTTGGGTAGCATAAAAGTCTATGGTACCGAATCCGATGCCCATCTTGAGTATTGGACCCCTGATGACTTCGTTTCAATAGGCGTTGCGGAAGATTATTCAGGTATAACTTTTCATATCACCGATGACTTGGGAACAGAATCGGTTGCATTTCAGAATACAGCCGAAATCGATCAGACATCCGCCCTATTGAGTCAATTACAGGATGAAGGAACGCCTGAATACTCCTCATATGAACAGGAGTTGATGGAAAAGGGCAATTTTTGGATTAATGCCATAGAATCCAAAACCGGTTTTATCGATGGTGAATTATCGACAGCCTTGGAACTACTATCAAGCAATTCCGTTTTTGATGATTTGGGCGACAATCCTTCATTACCGGCAACATGGCACTGCGGCCGTGCTTGTATATGTGCAATAGCAGGCATCATCGCCCACAGTTGTTTTGCGGTTCCCTGGTGTGTAGCATGTTGGGTAATATGTGTTCCCGCCGCTGGTATTGCAGCTGCCTGTTTACTTGCGGATTTGATAGAGGGTGATAAGAAATAAGGAGAATAGTAAATGAGGTTTTTCCTCTATGCCGCAGTTTTGGGTTATATCTGTGGACCTATCATAATTATATGTGCAACCAAGTTTCGCACGAGCGACCACCCGGTTTGGTATAAATCCGGTCCTATGACTCCATTTTATGGAAAAAGAAATTGGTGGCATGGTCCCGGATATTATATACAATTGATAGGATCGTCTTTGTTTGCAATTGGCATTTTATCGGGCGGCATTTATTTTGGCCGATATATAGGAAGTTGCTTCCAATAGGCGAGCGGTGTTTGTTCCTGTTTCCGCAGAGTCTTGATTCGTCAGAACGCGAATTGTGACTTTGCGGGAAAGCCAATGATCGATTAGGATAGGTAGTAAATCAAAAGGTAAATCTATGTTTTCATTAATTGTGGCGATGGTCATAAGTCTCACCACTGGCTGTGGTACGACGGGCGAGCCAGCCTCAGGACCCGATTTGACTCGAAATCAACAGGTGTTGGCGGCGAATATCGAAAATGATACCGACAACAGTGAATCCTCATCCGGGCGTAATACGGACAAGCCGGTGCTGGTCACAACGACATCGGATTCCACCGTCATTACGGTCAATGAGGCGGAGATCGATGATGACCAGTTTATCATCGACTATCAGTATCAGGCGCCGGGTTCGGCGAAGGTTCGGCGAGTCCTTAAGATCGACCAGACAATGGCCGGTATCGTTCTGGAGGACGAGCGGGGGCGGGCGTTGTGGGGATACCGGATAACGAGTACAGATGATGAATGGAGCGATTTTTCCCTTATGCTGGGTGAAAATCGGATTTTCGTTTCCCGGAACCCTGAAACCGATACCGATCTTGAATTGAAGATGACATATCAGGGCGCGACCTCGGAAGTTTCCTTCGCGACTATGGATGATTTCATTACGGCCGTTGATCTGTACCAGACAGTCCACTCTGAGGGATATGTGGCCATGAAGATGGCGCCGCATGAGGAAAAACTGGTGGCCAAGATTGAGGAGTTCAATATCTGGGTGCCTGCCGAACAGGAATCGACGCTACGAAGCGATATGGCCATTGCTCAGCATTTGATGGCCGACAGTACCCTGAGTTTGTCGATGGATAGGGATTCTAACGGCGAACCGCAGTTTGTGGATTTGAAGTGGTATCTATCGGCGTTCTGCAAGATAGTTTGGGTTGCTGAAAGGATATGTGGATTACTCGGCGAGCCCGATGTATGCGTTTATGTAGAGGTGGCCAAGGAGATTTGCGATTACTTGAAGGATGTCGGGTATTTGCAATAGATAGTCCAGCATGGCAGGCGACACGGTCTATGGGGAGGCCTGCTTGTCGGCAATGCCGTATGGTGTATTGTACTAACGAAAACTCCGCACGATAAAAAAGATTATAATTAGAGTGAAGATACGGGGATAATATTTTCCCGATACCATTCTGCCTTATTCTGCCTCAATCCCAATCCAGTGATTTAAGAAACAGCTTGGAAAAACCAAAGCTGGAGTCTAAGTTGCATTATTTGCTAAAACTATGTCCGGCCAAAACCGGACAGATTTTATAATATGGGGGATAGACATATCTCGCACCAATCCACCAACCGGGAGCCAAATAATTTCCAGCCTTATGTTGGTCACGACGAGTCTCCGGCGGAATTTACATTCAAATCAATAATTGCCGGGATCATTTTCGGTATTCTTTTCGGAGCGGCCAATGCTTATCTGGGGCTTCTGTCGGGCCTGACCGTTTCCACTTCAATTCCCGTGGCCGTCATGACGGTCGGTTTTTTCCGCTTGACGCGCAAGCTGATCGGGCGTGGTACAATTTTAGAAAGCAACATGTCCCAGACTATCGGGTCGGCCAGTTCCTCATTGGCCTCGGGAGTGATATTCACGCTGCCGGCGTTGTTTTTGTGGGGGATGGAGCCTTCCATTTTTCAGATGGCCGGGCTGGCGATGCTGGGCGGGCTTCTGGGTATTTTGTTCATGATTCCCTTGCGGCGGTTATTGATCAAGCAGGAGCACGGCAAACTTCCTTATCCTGAAGGGACCGCCTGCGCGCAGGTGTTGATTGCCAGCGAAGGGGGTGGAGCACGGGCGAGCAATGTCTTTTTGGGCGTTGCTATCGGCATGCTATACAAGTTCATGACTAAATGCCTGATTCTTTGGCCGGGAAAAGTCTATTTCGCCGTACCGTTTATCAACAAGGCGCAATTGGGTATCAGGACAACTCCGGCTCTGCTGGGCGTAGGTTATATTCTCGGCATCCGGGTGGCCACGATTATGGTTTCGGGTGGGATTATATCGTGGGTGTTTTTGATTCCACTCTTGACCTATTTCAGTGGATATTTGCAGCCGCCGTGGTTTCCTGAATTTGCCGTGCCGCTTCAGGATATGGCTCCGTCTGATATCTGGAATAAGTATATTCGTTACATCGGGGCGGGAGCGGTCGCTTTTGCCGGGATAATTACCATCATCCGCTCGATCCCAACGATGATCGCCTCTTTTAAAATCGGCGTTGGACAGATGCGATCGCGGAATGATGCGAACTCCAATGATCTGATAAACGGTTCAGTGAAAACGGTTATTCCTCGCACCGACCGGGACCTGAGCATCAAGGTTGTGGTTTTCGGGGCGTTGATAATTATTGCCGCGCTGGCCCTGATTCCGGGTCTACTGGGCGGCACGGCCTCGCTGACCATGCGGCTGGTGGCGGCTCCGGGTATAGCATTGTTTGCCTTCTTCTTTGTTACCGTTTCGTCTCGTATTGTAGGGCTGGTCGGAGTTTCCTCCAATCCCACTTCCGGCATGACCATAGTAACCGTTTTGGGAATCAGCATGATCTTTGTTATGCTCGGCTGGACCGATGCCGTGGGACAGGCGACGGTATTGACGGTTGGTACGGTTGTTTGTGTGGCATCATCCATCGCCGGAGATACTTCGCAGGACTTGAAAACGGGGTATCTGGTCGGAGCCACGCCATATCGCCAGCAGATCGGTGAACTCGTTGGCGCGGCCACATCGGCTGTGGCCGTTTGTGCTTCGGTAGTGATTCTGCATAAATCATTCGGTTTCGGTACACCCGATCTGTCGGCGCCGCAGGCCACATTGATGAAGACCATCGTCGAAGGAGTCCTCCAACAGGGCATCCCCTGGGGATTGATCCTGATCGGCGTGGGCCTGGGGATTTTAATCGAACTTTGCCGTCTGCCGTCATTGCCGTTCGCAGTCGGTCTGTATATTCCGATTACAACGACCGCTCCGATTTTCATCGGCGGCCTGATTCGTCATGTGATAGAACGCCGGTATGTTGATGATCCCGAGGGGTTGGCCCGGCGACGAGAAAAGGGCATTCTTTTTAGTTCAGGACTTATCGGTGGCGAAGGGCTTTTAATGGTCGGTGTGGCCCTGTATGTTTTATATTTCGACACACCCAAAGGGATTGGACCGGTCTGGCCGGAATATCTGGGAGAGATCGTATCACTGGTCGTATTTACGGCCCTGGGATACTTCTTATATAAACGAACGAAGGCAGAGTAACCGGTCGTGAAAATTACGGAAAAGGAGGAGGCGATGCGCATTACAGACAATAATCGGAATAGACAACTGATAATGGTATGGCCCAAGCTGCTACTTTTTATGGTGGTTATTTTATTGGCCGGAATTTGTTCCGTGGCGGCAGCCGGGGATATCTATACATTGGAGGATGTCGCCCGAACGAGATGGGTGGACGGAGTGTCGGTTTCCCCGGATGGGAATAACGTCGCCTATATACTGGTTGTTCCTCGGGACCCGTTTGAAGAAGATGATGGGAAAGCCTGGAAGGAACTGCATGTCTCTGATCTCGATGGGAATTCCCGCCCCTTTATTACTGGCAAAGTGACCATCGGATCGATCGATTGGACACCGGATGGAAAATACATATCCTATCTGGCTGAAAGGGAGGACGACACCAACAAATGCCTTCACATTATTCCGATTAGTGGTGGCGAGTCGCAGAAGGTAATCGAGTTTCCGACCAGCGTGTCCTCGTATGCCTGGTCTCCGATTGACGGCCGAGTGGCTTTTCTGGCCAAAGATTCTATCGTAGAGAAAATTCAGATCCTTCAAGACAAAGGGTTCGATCAGAAAGTGTATGAAGAGGACTGGCGTCAGGTAAGACTCTGGATATATGATACCAATGGGGCAGATGATCCCCAACCTTTTGATTTGCCCGGATCGCCTTCCTCGATCAATTGGAGTCCTGATGGCAGCAGGCTATCTCTGGCTCTGGCGCCTACGCCATTAATTGACGACAGGTATATGTATCGAAAGATTTGTATTGTCGATGCCGTCTCTGGCGCTCTGCTTCATAAACTCGACAATCCCGGCAAGCTGGGAGCGATGGCCTGGAGTCCCGACAGCAAACATCTGGCCTACATAACCGGAGCCGATGAAAATGATCCCTCGGCCGGTGAACTGATGGTGGCATCAGTTGGGGATGGCCAGGTTTGGCCGGTTATCGCCGATTTCGACGGACATGTGCGCGATATCGCCTGGCTGGATGGCAAGACTATAATATACCGTTCCGATGAACATGTTCATACGCCCGTAATGACGATCAAAATCGATGGCTCGTCACCAAAAACCATTCTTCCGGCGGAACGGCCGGTTGTGACCGATTTGGATTTATCGGATAACGGAAAAATCGCCGTTTTTACCGGAAGCGATTATAATCATCAATGGGAGTTATTTTATTTAAAGGTGGGCGAAAATAAACCCCGTCGCCTGACCAACAGCAACCCCTGGATGGACGACAAACGTTTTGCCCGTCAGGAAGTGATTCGTCATAATGCCCGCGACGGTTTGGAGCTGGAAGGTCTGTTGATTCACCCTTTGGATGAAGTAGAGGGCAAACGTTATCCGTTGATACTGATTGTTCATGGCGGACCGGAAGCGAATCGCCGTGACGGCTGGCTGACCTGGTATTCGTCGCCGGGGCAGACGGCCGCGGCTCGGGGATTTGCCGTATTCTATCCCAATTATCGGGGGAGTACCGGCCGGGGAGTACCTTTTTCCAAAATGGGTCAGGCCGATTATGCCGGAGGCGAGTTCAATGATTTGGTGGATGCGGTCGATCATCTGGTTGAAATTGGTCTGGTCGATAAAGACAAAGTAGGTATCACCGGCGGGTCTTATGGCGGTTACGCCACCGCCTGGGGATCGACAGCCCTGACCGAACATTTTGCCGCCGGCGTTATGGCTGTAGGGATCAGTGATCTTATTTCCAAATTCGGTACTACGGATATTCCGCAGGAGATGTTTCTGGT
>JAAEQF010000208.1 GCA_024231695.1 FCB group bacterium | reverse complement strand
CGCCTCCGTGTTGGTGTTCGGCGCCGGCGTCGTGGTTGTGGTCGGAGGGGTCATGGTCCTGACTGGTGCAGGCCGGGACAAGGAGGGCCAGGATCGCGGTCCATCCGAGAAGGATCGTCGTCGGCATCCGGTTCGTCGGGTGTTCGTTCATCGTATGTCTCCGGAAACAAGGTTTTTTCACTGGCCGCAGTTGGACGCAAACGCTGACTCGGAGCGGCTTTTAGGCCGTTGTCCGAACTCGGTCCATCGAACGAGGGGACGGCCGAGCGCCGCCTCGAGGTCTCGCCGGGCCCCGAGGGCGGCGGCGTGAAGATCGAGCCGCGCGAGCTCGGCGGCGAGGACCGAACGTAGGGTGTCGAGCAGGTCGGTGGTATCGGACTCGCCGAGGCGGTAGGCGCTACGGGCGGCGCGGACGATCAGGGCGACGTCGGTCCCGGCCGTCGCGAGTGCCGCGCGGCGCAGGCCGGCGTAGGCGTCGCGCGAACCTTGAAGCTCCGCTTGGGCGGTGGCCTCGCCGAGGGCAAGCTCGGCCTCAGCCGTGGTCAGCTGCGCGGAGCTCGAAAGCCGGGCCGCGCGGCGGCGACCGGCGATCGGGAGCCGCCAGGCGAGACCCAGGACCGGACCGTCGACCACGGTGCTCGCGTCGCGGAGCTCTTTCCAGCCCAGCCGGAGCTCGGGTGCGGTGATCAGCCTGCCGGCGAGGCGGGCTTCGATCCGGGCCTGCTCGAGCTCGGCCCGGCGGGCGGCGAGGTCGCGGCGGCCGGAAAGATCGGGCTGGTCCGGGGGAGCGGGCAGTTCCGGGAGCTCGGGTCGAAGCTCCCGATCCAGGTCGGGCCGCCAAGCGAGTGCCGCGGCGCGGGCGCGCGCCAGGCCGGCCTCGGCGCGCGCGAGCTCCGCCCGGGCCACGACCGCGGCGAGCGCCAGGCGACGCGCGGCGAGCCCCGAGGCCTCGCCCGCCGCGGCACGTTCGTCAAGGTGTCGGCCGAGCTCGTCCACGAGCTCGGCGTGGGCCGCATGGAGCTCG
>JAAEQF010000207.1 GCA_024231695.1 FCB group bacterium | reverse complement strand
TTTTATTAAAAAAAACCCAAAAAATATTTTAAACCACCCAAAACCACCCAAAACCACCCAAAAACACCGAAAAACCCAGCCAAAACAAACCAAAAACGGCTCTGACACTCGAAATCGAACAAAAAAAAAAAAGCTACTTTGACGAGTTTGGCCTCCTACAGGTCCTCCCACAGGAAAATCCAGAAAAAAAATTTTTTTTTTATTTTTTTAAAAACATCCCAAAACATATTTTAAACCACCCAAAACCACCCAAAACCTCCCAAAAACACCGAAAAACCCTGCCAGAACCACCCAAAAAACGCAAAATTTTTTTCGAAAATTTTCGATTTTTTGACCCAAAAAATAAGTCAAATTTAGGTCCAGTCACCTGGGACCACCAGAAAAAAAAATTTTTTTATTTGTTTTTCTGGGCATAAAAAACAGTTTTCTGCATTCAAAAAACCAAAAATGAGCAAACGATCGATTTTCCTGGCCGAGATATGAAATTTTCCCGACCCCCCCCCCCTTCAAAACCCCATGAGACCCCCCCCTTCAAAACCCCATGAGACCCCCCCTTCAAAACCCCATGAGACCCCCC
>JAAEQF010000206.1 GCA_024231695.1 FCB group bacterium | reverse complement strand
TATTCCGGAGCAACGTGTTTATATTTCCATCAAGCTAACGAAGTTGAAAGTTTTGATATTTTTGTTAATGGACAATTTGTTGTTAACGTTCCTGCAAGTACAAGTAACCCTTGTACAAGTTTTGTATATGATTTACCGTTAGTTGAAGGTGAAAATAATATTACTGTTGAATATGAAGATAAAGCAATGAACAGAGAAACGTCAGACACTTTGGTCTTGTATCGTGATACCCATGGTCCGGAAATAACTTTGTTGTATCCTCAACAAACATCACCAATCGATGTTATCATTGAAAACAATGAAACTCTAATTTTGGAATTTGATGACGACCTTTATGGTGTTGGTGTAGACACAGGTAACAAATCTTCAATATCAATGTTCCTGGATTGGTTAGGTGGTTATCCTCCAACCACATATTGGTACAATATTTCAGATCAAAACATTAATCCAAGCTCAATTGAATATCGTAACGGGCCACAATCAAATCCACAACTCTCTGGAATGTTTATTAACTTTACTCCTGGTGCAAATTATTTTGAAGTAACTGCAATGGACAGATTAGGTAACCCAACAACTGAACAATTTACATTTAAGTATGAGAAAAACCGTCCACAAGATCCTTTAATATATTTGAAATATAATGCACAACAAGCTGGTATTGAGGTGCCATATAATAGTTCTATTGGAGGCATTACTGATGACTATTCAATATTTGAAATGCAGTTTGGTGTTAATGTAAAAATATCCAGTATAAATTTATACAACTCAACTGATAATGTTGTACCGTATAGTATAATTTCAACAAGTAACATTTTGGGAATAAATTATGGTCAAATAATTCGGTTTATGATTTTACAGAACGGTTTACAGGACAGTTATTACGAACTAAATTATACTGTAATGAGCGAATATGATCAAACGGATTATAGTTATACCTGGAAATTTCGAGTAGACCGTCAAGCCCCGAACGCTCCAATAATTTATTCATCAACACATCCAGTTGAATCAAAACCTTATGTTAATCGTAACCCAGTATTTATAATAATGAACAGTACTTATGAAAACGATATCAAGGGTTACCAATATATTGTTCGAGATGGCGAAGATATTGTGACTGAACCTTTGCCTGGCGACTTAACTTATGTCGATATTGATACTCCGTTCCAATCTGTAATTGTTTCCGACTTGTTACAAGATGGTAACCATACTATTATGGCACGTGGAATAGATAATGGAGGCAACGCTGGTCCATATTCTTCGTATGTAGTAACAATAGACAACATTGCACCATTTGCTCCAACCCTCTATAATCCAAATAGCGGTTTAACGTCTCTAAATGTTAACAATCAGTTAAACATTGTAGGATATACAGAACCAGGATCAAATTTAACGTTCATTTTGTTTGATCAAACAAATGCAATTTTGGAATTATTACCACGTGCAACTGAATCAATTCTAAGTAGTAGTGTGTTAACGAGTTATCTATCTTTATCAAGTTATGATACTAACAATGTAGGTACTACAAAATTACTTGTCATCAATACAACTGCAATACCAAGTTCTGGTTATGTTAAATTTTCTAGCGATTCAACATTCTTATACAGTTTAAATTCTTCATCAAGTCCAACATGTAATGTTGTCTATTGTATAATCACGTTGAATGAACCATTACAAAATCAGTTAGATAGTCAAACAAATATAACAATCTATGATACAACTATTATTACGGAAGTACCCGGAGTATTTGAATACAATTTAACAAACAGTACAGGTGTTGAAGATAAGCGGTTAAGATTACGTGTCATGGCAACTGACGTTGCAGGTAATAATGCAACAACTGAAATCGATAATTTAATCATCGACAACACTGCTCCTGTTAACAATAGTCATTCTCCTTTATCATATACAGCTGATTCACGTACAAATGTTTGGATTGAGTTGCAGGAGTTGCCAAACATAAATAGTGGAATTGATAAAGATTCAATCAGAGTATATTATAGTACTGGTGTAACTCCAAGTTATGAACCAGCTTTAGGTACAATAAGCTTTACAGAAATTGACACATCAACAATCGTAAATTTCCAGTTAGATTCAAGTTTGTCATATGACCGTAATTCACTAAATTGGATAAGGTTTTCTAACATAAAAGATTATGCAGGAAATGATTTAGGATACAATGTAACTTTCAGTTTCAATGTTACTGATGCTGTTACTGCAGCACCAACACGAAGTATTTTGTATAATGATACCACAAGTTTTGTTTATGGTGAATGTAATAACGAAACAAGTCCAACTGCTTGTTATTCTCAATATCCTGCCCTGAAAATCAATTTCTCATTTAATTCAGGTACACAAATCAATATAACAAGTTACAGTTTGATAGGTGAAAGTGAAATAATAGGAGCACCCGCACCAATTGTTAATGCCCAATCCACTGAATACCAGTTTGATATTTCTGAAATGTATCCACCTTTGGTTGGTACAGAATATGAGTTTGTAATAACTGCCCAAAAAAGATTAGGTGGTTCAAATTGGGGACCTGCTATCCAGTATCGAACAAAATTAATAATCGATTATACAGCTCCAACAATAAGTATATCTCCAAACCTTAACACATTATTTAGTCATTGGTATAATCTAACTATTGGTGGCGATTTTGTTGAAGATAATATGAGGTACATTGAAGTTTATAACAGAAGTATTGGAGGAACCGAAAACTTAGTAAGAAACATTACGACGTTTGGTACATCTCAATATCAATCCTTGTTTAGTTTATCAAATAATGCCGGAGATGGTAACTATAATATTAGTGTTCGAGCTTATGACTGGTCAGGACGTGTAAGTTCTTTACCAGATCCAAATGCAACTTTCATCCTTGATTCAACCTTGATAAAAATCGAATTAGGAACCGGTCAATTATTAACTGAAATGAATGGATTCAATTATACATCGGCATCTTCAATTTTACTTAATGAAACTACTTCAAGTTATTCCGGAGCAACGTGTTTATATTTCCATCAAGCTAACGAAGTTGAAAGTTTTGATATTTTTGTTAATGGACAATTTGTTGTTAACGTTCCTGCAAGTACAAGTAACCCTTGTACAAGTTTTGTATATGATTTACCTTTAGTTGAAGGTGAAAATAATATTACTGTTGAATATGAAGATAAAGCAATGAACAGAGAAACGTCAGACACTTTGGTCTTGTATCGTGATACCCATGGTCC
>JAAEQF010000205.1 GCA_024231695.1 FCB group bacterium | reverse complement strand
TGTCGCCCGTGACATCTGAAATGGTGTTGTCGCCGCAGTTGGCCCAGAAGAACCGAATCGGTACATACTGGCACTCGAGAGTCCTGTCATTGGAGACCAGGAATTTGATCCTGGCCAGTTCATGAGGATCGACATCCGGCGGGCCGTAGCATGACGGATAGTTGGCACCGTTGTTGGTCTCAGCCAAGCCAACGACACGAACCATACCGCTGGGGCAGGCATCGCCGCAGTTGCCATCAGCACCGTAGCGATACGTGAAGTATTCCCATCCGCAGTCTTCGAGCAACTGGCCGGGCTCCGCTTCCATAAAACCCAACGCCGACGCGTCATAAGCTATCAGGAAATCAAACCCGCCCATTTCGAGTTCATAGTCCTCTAGAGTGATGGAAACGTCCTGATAATGCCCCTGAAGGGTGCCATGGGTTTTCTCGATTACCATAGTTGGAGGCGGGACGCGTCTGAACGCACCGGCTCCGGTTCCTACATAGACGGTAGAGAGGTTTTGAGGATCTAATGTCAAAGCATTGATCCGCAAGTTGCCCAATCCGTGACTCCAATTATTCCAGTGTTCACCGCCGTCCACACTTTTGAATACCCCATTATGAAACAGACCAACATAGACTTCATCGGTGTTTTTCGGATTTATCGCAACATCACATTCGACCCTGATCTCACCCTCATACTCCGGCAGACCTTCGTTCAGATCAATCCAATTCGTGCCGCCGTCGGTAGATTTAAATAGGCCGTCATACCTTGTGGTTATGTAGACGATGTCGCTGTCGTAGGGATCAAGTTCCACTTCACCACATTTACTAGCAGCCAGCGGACCGCTGATATCAAGCCAGGTTTCCCCACCATCATAGCTCTTGTATACTCCTGGGCTCGCCGAAGCGTACACAATCTGCGGATTAACGGAATCGACCGCGATGCCTCTGAATCTGACACATGCTGGATTCGTGGTCGGAACTGACCAGCTATCTCCGCCATCATAGCTCTTGTATAAGGAATCTGCTATTAGATACAAGGTCAGCGGATCGGTGGGATCCATCTCCATCTCCTGTACGGTGAGTTTGTTGACGCCATTGTTCACCGCCTGCCAGCTTTGCCCGACATCATAACTCCGATAGAGGCCACCTCCGTCGGTTCCAATGTAGAGTACTAGAGAGTTGTTTAGATATCCGCAGCATCCGCCGCCATTCGTCCAGGCACACGACAAGCCGCTATTGATGCCAACCCATGATTGCCCACCATCATCTGATTTGAAAACGCCTCCGCCAAATGTGCCGGCAAACAGTCTTTGCGAATTTCGTGGATCGACCCATAAATTGTCATCCGCAATCTGCACATCGAGTGCAAAGCCATCATTTGACATCGGCTCCCATGTACTACCATGATCCGTACTTTTTAGAACTCCACCAAACCCTCCGCCATAAAGAGCACCATTGACATTGGGATCAACCGCCAGTCCCTTATAAAACGGAGTTTCGTTGAGCGGTGATGATCTCTGCCACGATATCCCTCCATCCGTTGAGGTATAAATGCCTCCCCATGATGCTACATGAATGACATTGTGATCATGGGCATCAAATTCAATATCACGTGGGAATGAGATACTATCAACACCTGCACTGACAACCCACGTTGATCCGCCGTCGGTACTGCGATAGATCCCCGCGTCGGTAGCCGCAAAGACAATGTTGTTATCAGACGGATTTACGGCAATATCTGCAATATTGGCGTTGGCTGTTAGACCACTATCACTAAAGCTCCATGTCTCTCCAGCGTCGGTACTCTTATATAGCCGAGGTTGAGAGCCAAAGGTGTTTCCGGCATATAGTATTGTCGGATCGGAGGGATCGATGACGACGCAGAATATTTTTGGATTGGTTAGACCGGCTGTCTTCTGTTCCCACGATATTCCATTATCCGTTGATATCCAGATGTACGAACGTGTTCCAACTACTATGCGGTTGGGAACAACTGGGTCCAACGCAATACTCCAAGCTGTCCGAAAATTACTCGGATTAGAAATACGTTGCCAGGTATCGCCGGCATCCTGAGATCGAAAAAGACCCTCCCACCAACACCCAACATATATTGCTCCTATGTCATTCGGATCCGTAACCAGATCGGCGCACGCCCACATTTCCGGGATGTCTTCCCCAACGCGAAACCACTCATATCCCCCGTCAGGACTTTTGTAGACGCCACCCCCATCAAGTCCCGCGTAGATCTCCCGAAGCTCTGTGTGATCTACATCGACTGCGACAATATCGGGACCGTGTGGTCCGTTGAGCTTCTGCCATCCGATATCGGCCCAAGATGGAGATATTCCAACGAGTACTACAGCCACCAGTGTCCACAACATTCCTTTAAGAAAGAACTTCATTCTCTCACCTCCGTATGATGTTTGCCTCTTTCAAAAAACGTTTCAATTCTCATAAGTCGTTCTGCCAAGACGAAGTCGCGATCCCTTCACTAACCATCTTCCATAGGCACATCCCTCCACAGAGGAGTAATAGCCACGCGGCGGCAAAGGCGCACTAACCTGCGCATAACTCACCACCGAGGATCGTTTTGGCGGACAGAACTTGGTGTGTCTTATAGGCGAG
>JAAEQF010000204.1 GCA_024231695.1 FCB group bacterium | reverse complement strand
TCTTCATCGGGATAGGCTCCCGAGATTGAAGCATCGTTGTTGCCGCAATACAAAATAACCAGATCGGGGTCGTACTCTTCCCCATGAAGTTTTAAAAGCCTAACGATCTGCTCGCTGGAATAACCGGAGACGGCGGCATTGACCAGTTCGACCCGGCGCGAGGCGTCAATCTGCTTGTCCAGCAGGTAACGGACCTGTTCGCCGAAAGCCTGACGGCGTGAGGTCAGTCCTAATCCTACCGGCGAAGAATCGCCCAGCAGGAGAAGACGAAAGGTGTGAGCATCTTTTGTTTTTGAAATTTCGGGGCCCAGCAGATGATCGCTGTTGGTTTTTATCAGGGGGTTGTCGAGCCCGGCCTTGAATCGCCAGAGCAGATCGGGATCGTTCTCGTGCCAATCGAAAAGTGAACCGAAAAATTCTGTCTGCCATCCCCGGCGGCCGGCCATATTTTCGCCGCTACCGGATAATTGCGTTTCGATAACGCGGGCGATGCTTTCCAGCGCGATAAGACAAACACCGATAATAATCAGGGCATACAGAATTTGGCGTTTCATAAAGATCCAAATGCACGGCTAAAATATTGCATGCACCAAGTTAGTCAAATTCGCCGCTGGTGGCAAGCAGGGATGGGCGCATGATCGACTTAGGAAACCACATTGCTGATACCAAAAATATCGATATTTTATGCGTTACGGGCAACAGGGCGGCGGCCCGGACTTGAAAACAAAGTTGATCAGATAGACGGCATCGCCAACATTAACCGAGCCATCGCAGTTGACCTCGGCAGATTCCAAAGGAATGGGCGGATCCCCGCCTTTCATGACATGGTTGATGATGAAAACCGCATCACCGACATTGACCGACCAGTCCGCATTAGCATCGCCGCAGAAATAACGGCGGTATTCTATTTTCGCCGAATCGTACCTATTGTTATAAGCGGCATCGCCAATATATGCATACACTGTCTTAATCCCATCCGTAGAATTGATACCGCCG
>JAAEQF010000203.1 GCA_024231695.1 FCB group bacterium | reverse complement strand
CCTCTGGCGGAATGAAATGAAAAATGGCACAGCGGGTGCGTGAAGCATAACCATAAACATCCCATAACTCATCTTTCCGTTGAATCCCGCTTTAAGCGGGAAATCATTAAACTGTAAACCCGTGAACGGCTACTCTGTTTCGTCATCTTTTCCTCGAGCAGCCTTTCTCCAAGATGATACAGTTGCTGCGTCATCTTTTTTCTCATTCGACGTTTCACGCCTTGAAGTGATTGGACGTTGGATGTTGGACGTTCGATGTTGAACGTTCATTTTTTTTAGTAGGCCGTCCACAGTCCATCCCTCGCAAAAACAACGTAACGCTTATGAGGCTATCCCGCCTTTTGGGAGAGGTATTTGGCTTCTTCCCTGCCTTTTTCTTCATTCACAAAATATAACAGGATGCCGCCGGCAATAAAAAGAAGCGAAATAGACGTAATGCCTGTTCGTGACGCCACCTCACTGCTGTAGCCCAGGTATCGAACCAGAAGACCGACGCCTCCCATGAGCACGGGACCAATGACCGTTGCGAATTTCCCGATCATATTATAGAAACCGAAATACTCGGCTGATTTGTCAACGGGGATGATCCTGGTGTAATAGGACCGGCTCAACGCCTGGATGCCGCCCTGGACAAAACCGATGATAACGGCCAGCACGAAGAACTCCGTTTTGCTTTGCATAAAGGCGCCCCAGAGGGAAACAAAGAGATACACCGCAATGGCTATGAAGATAGCCCGCTTGGGTCCGATCTTCCCGCCCAGGTAACCGAATCCAATGGCGCATGGGAAACCCACGAATTGCGTGATGAGTAATGCCAGGATGAGATCATTTGACGCAAAGCCGATGGACATGCCGTAATCAACGGCCATGCGAATAATCGTATCCACGCCATCCATATAAAGCCAGTAGGCCACAAGGAAGAGAAAGATGGT
>JAAEQF010000202.1 GCA_024231695.1 FCB group bacterium | reverse complement strand
TAGTCTCGCCCGTCCTTAGTGCTAATTTGTGGAACTTGTCGCCGAGCTCCGCAACCTGCTGGGTCGCATCCTTGGCCCATTTGAACAGCTTAAATGAAGCAAAAGCGGCGATAGCAACCTTGGCCGCGCCCACTAAGCGGTTCATACCGCCCTCAGCGCGCCGTATATCGGCCTGGTTCGTCCTAACACCCAGGAGGGTTACTATCTCCCTAACGATCATTTATAGCTGTTCTCCGCGGCCTTAGCGGCCTTCTCTGCGAGCTTGTCTTGTATGTTCAACGCTTCGTGGGCGTCCATCACATCTAGCAGGTCGTAATATGTATTGACTTCTCGCAAAGTTGCTACTTTCTCCGACACTAACCGCCAAACCATCCAGTCAAGATGCTCAGGTATTTCTACTGAGACCCGGTCTTTTGAAGAGCCGCCGCGCCCTGAACGGCCATTGTTTGAACCAAGGCGCTGAAGCACTTTCCCCACTGCACCTTCATCGCGAAAGCCAGCCAGGCATACATCTGATCGAGCTTACCCATGAAATGAACATCGAAAATCGGCGCTAGAGGCTTGTTATCGGCCAAGCTTATCTTTTTCATGGCATCGATAACAGCTCGAACGGTCTGTTTACTCAGTCCACCGAACAAGGCTGTCGCGGCCTTAGCGAAAAACTCCGGTGTGACTTGCTGATCAAGAGCATCCTCCAGAGATGCCTTACCGAAGAACTTATCCAAGATAGGCCCTATTGAAGGGCCGATCATCTGCGCAACGTCCATCAGCAGATCATTCGATTCCATAGGGGGAAGCATACGAACCGTGTATTCGATGCCTTCAATGGTCTTAGTTTCAAAACTTTCTTGACTCATTAGAGTACATTGCCCCCGTGATGTTGAATCAAGTTGTCGGTCTCAAAGACCCATTCCCTAGAGCCGGTTTCTCTGCCGAAAGTGGTCGAGGGAGGCTTAATAATCCACGCCCTTTCACAAGAAAAAACGCTCGTGCCGCTCATGTCCATGACCGAAAAAGGATTAATTCCGTCACCGTTCGAATTGATGTCCACATTGTGCATCGCAGATAACAGATCGTTGTTCGGATCTGAATTGATTAGAGTGACCGTAAACTTACCGCTTCGGTTATTCGATTGCGATCTAGTACCGTCACCATCGGCGCCCATTAGCAGCGAAAAAGAGTCTTCATTCTGCTCGATGACCAGAAAATCTCCGTCCCCTCGACCGCTGTTAAGCATGATAGGCCCGAAAGTGGCAAATACTAGGCCGCTTTTGTATGTATAAAGTGCCATGATACTCCTTTACACGCTCAACTGGACGTTAAGCGGGTCGACACTATGAATCGCACCGGCAAAGGTCGCCGTGATTTGAATATCCGGTAGATTCCGCGCTTGTTTTTGATCGGTCGAAACATCGGCCACTAAAGGAAACTGATAGGTAGGCGCGGGCGAATCTGCAAACATGCCCTTGCGAATACCTTCTTCGATTACCGCTCGGCATTGAGTAACAACCACTTGTACACCTGCATCCGTAAAAGGAACTTTTTTGGCACCGACCAGGACACCGAGAATATACTCTTGGAGCCTTGCAAACGTCCAATCAGACGAACGTGTCAAGTCGATATAGGTACCCGAGGACATGCCGCCCCATCTCGTAATGGCCAGGCCTGCCAAGGTAGAATTGTAATTGCAATCCTTGCCCTTAATGGTGGTTTCCTGTGCATCGGTCAAGGTCGTCGCGTCTACTCCATTCAACTCCCAAAACATCCAAGTGATACTGCCCGGATCGTAGGGCAGAAGCTTCCCAGCCCAGGCCGCGCCCGCGAATTGAGAAGATGCCTTGGGGTGAAACATCAAAGCCGTTCGTGCGTAGTTGGCGGTTTGTAATGTCGAAGCGATGTCATCGCTAACACCCGAGTCGTAAATCTCGGTATCTGCCGACGAAACCACCATGATCTTTTTCAGTGCTTCGATGGCTACAGCCGCCGCGGTAAGAACCGCTTTTCCCTTATTGGTAGGGATTAAACAGTACCAGTCATCGTTCGCTAAAATCACATCAGCAATATCGTCCGCGATACCCGAAGTCCCGCCCGCGTCCGGTGTCACATCTTCGTATTTAAACAACGCGTGATCATTAACAAAAATAGTGAAAACATCCGCGATGGCAACCGCTTCAATATCCATAGTCGTGGTATTGTCCGTAACTAAGACATTTTCAGAAAGCGCATCTATGGCAACTTTCAAAGCGGCGATAATGGTGGCTACGGTGGCTGAAGTACCTGAATCGATAGTGGCTTCTTGACCGTTGATAGTGACCGCGTAGTCGGTATCATCCAATGCTACAGGGGTCAGAGTGATTTTCATCTTACCGTCGTTCGCCGCTCTACCCACGATCACTCTTTTAGGTCGAGGTGTTTGTGAAAAAATCGCGCCCACTGCCAAAACGCCCGGGTCAGTTGCCGTAAAACCGTCCGTCACCATATCCGTAGTATTTGTATACGAACGCGCCCTATCTACGTAGTTTGTATGGTACGTCAATACCATCGGAATCCCGAATCCTGTACTGGTCGGCCCCGATGCATCGGTTGTAATCACCGGATTAACGATGTCTGATAAAGACATATTTTTCTCCTATGACAGATCTCCGAAGGTGCCATCGATACCAGGATCGAAACCCGAAGATTGTATTTCTGCTGTTTTTATGTATCCCGCGTACTCAGTAGCGCTCAAAAGCGCTCCGAATACGACGTCCATAGCTTGTCTTGAGACCTGAGATCCCGAGATAAGCTCCGTTAAATTCTGTGTCTGTTCGGCCCTAATGACCGACATGTTAGAAGCGTGGAAAAGGGCCAAGTAGCTAGGCAGCGCAAGCGCCGCTTCAGCTCGTTGCATGTAACTCAAAGCATCAAATGCCGGGTTTCGCCCGTCCTGTAGACCTACTAGAACTTGAATAGAGACAACAAATTGACAAGGTACCCATACGGTCTGTTCAACCTCGGTGCCGGCCGCTCTTGATAAGTTCGTCTCTTCGAACAGCGACCAGGAGGGGGTTTGAGCAAGGGGACCGCTACTTATTTTGAGCCGCGCAAAAGGGTATTTAGGCTGCGGGGCGGACTGATCCGCCCATACCGTTTCTATATCCGTCGCGGTATTGAACCACTGATGGACAGTATCTTGGAAAGCCTCCATGTCTATGGGTGCAGATACTGCCATTATTGACCTTGCCTAACCGCTGTCGCTTTGTAATATCCTGCTACGTCATCCCAATCCGTCACGGTCTGAATTTCGTATAGCTTCCCTTTGTCTTTGATTCTGTCCGGCTGCCTCTGATCATCTACCGACAATCCACACAAGGGATAGGTCGAATAGAGCTTAATCCACTCCTCAGAGCGCCTATTTTCCGGTAAGTCTTTGAGCTCGCTACCTTTCATGGGCTGAATAGATACCATGATATGCGAAGCATCTAAAGGGGCTTCAATAAACCGGCCTTTGTCGTCAAAGGCAGACGTTTCGCCTCGATATAACTCGACCCTTCGAGAATGGTTATTGATTGCTCTAGCTAAACAACTAAGCATCAGATTTATCACTTCGTGGGACGACATCGACGGAGAAGGAGTTGATGTACTGGCCTGTATTATCGAGGGGTGTAGTCTCGCCCTTATGCATTTCAATTGTGGATTCAGCTAGAGCGGGAGCAATATGGCTTTTAATCTTCTTCAATACATCGAACTTGTAGATTTCACCTATTAAAAGAAGCTCGCCTTTAATAGTCGATTGTCCTTGTAGAAGTCGCCCGGGTATCTTCTCTAGTTCCCTTGTGTATTTCGATTCGTTCTCATCGAAAGTAGCACGCCAGTGTGATCTTTCAGGTACACGCCCGTCCTCGGTGCCGTATTCCTGAATAGCGCCTATCGTCGCGTTTGTGATGTCTCCATCCGCGTGCATTTCGGTCGCTTTGTCGCCCTGGACACCGACAGACGCAACAAGACCTTTGCCTTTATTGCGCTGGAGCTTCTTTTTAAAAGCATTCCAGCCCCTGTCAATGATTCGGACGCCTCCTGGCATTAGCTATCCCCTCCGAATTCCGAAGGGCCGCCCGGTATATCACCTTCGCCCTTGTAAAAAGAAGCGGGTACAGTATCTTCGTCATCTAAAATGACCTGTTTGTCCTCGATACTGACGCCGCCGAACACCGGAACAACTACACCCGATTGGGCCGTGTTATTCGGGTCGAGTTCATCCGCCTTGGCTTTGAACTGCTTAGCCATGTCGCTGCAATTACTCGATATGTCCCCTACTCTATTCGTCACCATGCGGCTATAGACCGCCGAAAGGTGGCGAAGGAGGATAGCAGCGGCGAGACGTAGATTGCTCTGCTTGGCGATAGCGTACGCGACCTCTTGATCAGAAACTAACTGATCGGCCTCGTTCGTATCTCCCATCAAAAAGCGTACTTCGTCCCGCTCGCTATCCTGGGGGTTTCCTGAGTAATTCCAGCTCATTTAACCTCGAAAGTTACGCCTGCGACGGGCTTGGCTGCTTCCGCCGCCTTCGCATTATCAGCTTCAATTTGCGCCTTGGTACGTCTTGTGCGTTTTTGCTTCGGTTCTTCGTCCTTAGCGGGAGTAGCGCAAAAAACCTGTTTAATAAAACCAGCTTTTACCCATACTTCATCCCGCTGAGGGAAGTTTTCAGCTTCCGGCAAGTCCTCGCCCGGCTCTACCCGAACTTTTTTGCCGTTACGCATAACGTTTTGACCTTTTAGTGCAATCCATTTCATCATTAGCTGATCACTCCGTCGAAGAACACACCGAGATCCGCACCGGTCAGCTTCTGGTCGTAAGCCATCTCACCCTCAATACGATCAGATCGGATAGGCTCCATTCGGAACTTACTGATCCGATGTCCCGAGGCGTTAGCACCAAGGTAGTTCGTCCAATTGAAAGTGTAGCCGGCAGAGGGCAGCTCAATACTGGCCGTTTTAGGCGAGTAAGTAAGCAACATGTCTTTTTTGTACATGAAAGACATAACATCCGCGGCACCTTCGACGGCCGTGTTATTGGTCGCACCCGATACGAGAATTTCATCCAGTCCGAGCAAAGCAGCGACAAAGCGCTGACTTGCCATTTTATCGGTGGAATCCGCCAAGCGCCCAATAATCTCCGCGTGGTTTTTCAATACCGTCCAGACATCTTGACCGAAAGTCAGTTTGTTAGGACGAAATCCTGTGTTTTCTTGCATCGCATCCATTTGAGCGCCGATAACGGCCAAAGGAGTGCTACCACTCACGTCGAAAAGAGTAGTAGGGGTAATATCGCCGCCCGTAGAAGAGCCGGTCCAAATACCCGTAGTAAAATAAGCGGCGCCAAATTGAATCTCGCGCCGAAGCAAGTTCTTACGGGTCACCAGCTCAGTGTGGATTTTGTCCAGCTTGAAAACGCTATCCGCGTTCGCACGTAAACGGTCGTCAATGTCTGAGTGAATACCCTCGACTTTGCAGTAGTAGTTGTCAGTGCTTACGCCGAAAGTCGCGCCGGCAGTCTCAGCGGCCAATGGCCTTGGGCCGGTCTCAGTGCGGAACCAGTCGGCTTTATCGAACTTGTAATAAACGTCCGACTGCTTCATTACGGGCACTTCGGGAAACACCTTGCCAGCGATGAATTCGTTTTCATCTTGCAGGTATCTCATTGCGACGTTAGTCAACGGTTTGTTAACGTGAACGTCACTCGGTAGTGGTTTAGATCCCATTTTAAATATCCTCCCTTAAACCTTAGTTTTCGCGAGAAGAACACTTAAAACTTCGTCGGCCGCGCCGGCCGCGGAGAGTGCTTTTCCCATAACATGCGAGTTTGAATCCTCGCCCGTGACCACTGCCACCGAAATTCCTACCAATGCCAAGACGTTGCCTGACACGAATTCGAGCTCACTCGTGGCGCCCGTAGTGGGCGAGAACACCGAGCAAGTATCATCTGCGTTGATTGTCACAGTCGCGGTGGTGTCCGCTTCGACCACGGTCTTAAACTCGGCCGCCGTCACTGCGTCAATGTCGACCACATCGCCCGTGCCGGCTACCGCCGCATTGCCGAAAGTCAGTCCAGAAGTACCGACTCCACACAATACGGAACTACCCGTACCCGAACTATCCGATTTGACTTTGACAAACGAGGTAGAGGCTTCCGCGGCGCCTCCGATGAGCTGGGCGTTGATTTCTGCGATAACATGAGCCGCCGAAGTAGTAGTTCCCGCGAAAGTAATCGTTTGAGCCGTCCCACCGTCAATCGCGATGGTAATATTAAGGCCTACTTGGTCCGAGACCGCGTAAGTAGTCGAGTCAATCTGATAACCCTGTGCCGCGTCAAAAGTTGCGGTAGCGTTACCTACGTTATCGACGTCCACGACCATTGTATCCGCGGGCGCAAAGTCCCAGGGAGCCGCCGTAGTAACATCCGTAGCCGAGGTGGCTACGGTTACCGCGGTAATTGCTTTACCTACGGTATTACTCATGACATCCGCGCCCTTGAGCACCGCTGCACCGGCTTTGACTTTCGAGACGCCTGCATAACACACCGACGCTGACCGTCCGGCCGCCGCGGGAGCATCTTGCAGAACACCTTCGCAAAGGTCGCCGTTTACCGTGTTGTTCACAACGCCGGCAGACCCGATTTTAACAAACGTGTATTGATAACTAGACAGATCGGCAGAAGCCGCCTGATTAGGTACAATTTGTCTTACACCTTCCCACGCCATAATTATACCTCCCTTTCACAGTACTCTTCGTACAGTTCAGGATTGGATTCGATGACCTGGGCCTCCGCATCTTCCATGGACAGCTTAGAGTCTTTTTTGGTAAGGGCCTGGGCCTTTTTCTGAATTTTCTCCCACGCCGTTCCGCCGCCGATAGTACTAGATCCGCGCTCGGTCATTAGCTCAGACTTACGCATATTTTCGGAAACCTCGGACATGACCTTGAAATGCTCGGTGGCCAACTCCGGACTGGCTTTTTCCAACTCGAAAAGACTTTTTGTGAGCTCTTCAGAGGTCTTGCCGGGATAATGGCTCAAACTCTTCTCGACCTTGACCGACCATTCATTCTGCTTCCGAATATCTTCGGATTTCTCCAGTTGTTCGGTCAGTTTCACGGCGCCCTCTTTAAGCGCGGCGATCTCGGCTTTATGCAGCTCCTGCATATCGGCAAATTGTTTTTGAATCGCTTCGTCCATCTCCTCGCCTTTCGGTTCCTCTACCGGCTCGACTTCTTTCTTTTTCTCGACCGGCTCAGGGGCTTTTAGTCCAAGAAGATCGCCGAAACCGTCCAAGGCCTCTACAGGGATTTGATCCTCGTAGCCTTTAAGCAGTCTCAATGCGCCCGTTAGAGCGTTTTTTCCTTCGTCCGATACCTCGGATTTAGTAAAAAGCTCGTCAAGGCCCTTCTCGGAATCATCTGCAGTCTTCAAAACCGCTTCGATAATGTCCTTGTCCATTGTTTGATCCTTTGATTTAGTTATAGGAAACGAGCCTTTTAGATTCGCTCCCGCGTCCACAACACTGATTTCATTTGATTTCATCTTGCCTATTTTTTTAGGCACTGGGCACCTCTTTTAGGTCGATAAAGGTCACTTTCGGCATTTTCTCGGGCGTCAGTTCCTCACGGGTTCCATGTCCGCCCGGCGAAAAAGCCGTGATTTTACCTTGTTTATAAAGGTCCCATTCCTTATCCCCCAGCTGAACACCTACAACCCAACTACCCGAGTGCACTACGTCCTCACCAAAAGGACGCCGCCACACGCTATGTGCTTCGCCCTTCATGGCTTTTTGGTAGTCTTGAGAGGTAGGATATTGCTCAATATGGCTCTCGATTAGCTGAGCATCGGCTTTTTGCATGTGCTGCAGGCCGATAACCCGCTCAGATTTCGAAAACTGATGAGCATCTTCTTCGATGGCTTTAGGGGAGATCCAGTCGCCGTGCGCGTCGATAAAAAGACCATTGATAGCGTAGGGATCCGTAACGACTCCGTAAACTATCTGTTTTTCGATATTGGCCTTGTTAATAGACACAAACTCGCCTTCCACATTGCTGCGTTTTTCGCTTGTGGTACCAGCGAGTTCTTGATCTTCCGTTTTTCCTTGCTTATTAACCAGCTCGGACTTAGCGGTCGACCCGTTAATACCATCTT
>JAAEQF010000201.1 GCA_024231695.1 FCB group bacterium | reverse complement strand
CAGATAAATTAACCGTCGGGCTGGCTCAGATCGCTCCCATATGGCTGAATCGCGATTTGACCCTTGAAAAAATTATCGCCATGGTCGAACGCGCTGCCGATAAGGATTGCCGGTTGGTTGCTTTTGGTGAGGCCCTTCTGCCCGGCTACCCTTTCTGGATCGAAAGAACCGACGGGGCGCGGTTCAACTCACCTGTTCAAAAAGAACTCCATGCCCTTTATATGGATCAGGCAATTCAAATAGAGGCAGGGCATCTCAAGCCGCTTTGCCAGACTGCCGCCGACCGAAAAATCGCCATTTATGTCGGTACTATCGAGCGTGCTGCCGACCGAGGCGGGCACAGCCTGTATTGCTCAATGGTCTATATTGACCGGGATGGTATTATCCAGTCGGTTCACCGCAAGCTGGTTCCCACCTATGAGGAACGATTGACCTGGGCGCCGGGTGATGGTCATGGACTGCGAGTACATAAACTCGAGGCCTTCACCGTCGGTGGATTAAACTGCTGGGAAAATTGGATGCCGTTGCCTCGAGCCTCTCTTTATGCGCAGGGTGAAGACCTTCATGTTGCCATCTGGCCGGGGAGTCGCCATAATACCGAAGATATTACGCGCTACATTGCCAAGGAATCGCGGTCCTATGTCTTATCCGTCTCCGGGTTGATGCGCAAATCGGATTTTCCGGAAGATACTCCTCATGTGAAGACGATCCTGAAAGGATGTGAAGACATACTGGCTGATGGCGGTTCTTGTCTGGCTGGTCCAGATGGACAGTGGGTGGTCGAACCGATGGATTGTGAAGAGGAGCTGATAACCGCAACGATAGATCACCATTGTGTTCGTCAGGAGCGCCAGAATTTTGATCCGGCAGGGCATTACTCCCGCCCCGATGTGACTCAATTGACGATCAATCGTCAAAGACAAAGCACTTTGATAGTCAAGGATTAAACATCGAAGGCCGCTTACATCTTCTCGAGCTCCTCCAATAATTTGGCCCCGGCCTGGAAATCGGGCTTGAGCTCAATCGCCTTCTTGCAACTGGCAATGGCCTTATCCTTTTGGCCGGAATCTTTCTGAGCCTCAGCCATCAGATAGAGGCAGTAGTAACTATATTTCCCCTCAGGGTACTCTTTCAGGTTTAATTCCAGATAACGGATCGCTTCCGGGTATTTTTGTTTATCCTTAAATTTGTCACCAATAACCAATAGACCGAATTCAGTGAACTCGTATTCGTCACCGTACTTGTTCTTAAGCTCAAGATATTTTGCGATACCAGCATCGGCCCCGCCATCCTTGATGGCATAATAAATCGGGACGTAAATGGATTTTTTTCGCGGCTTGTCTTTACTCTCAAACCCATCGATGATATAATCGACCCAGTCATCGACGCTGACATAACTTCCGGCATATTCTTTCCATTGGTCGAGCGTTTTTTCCTCTTTCAAAGCGGCCGCATCCTTGCCGGCATCTAATCCGGCTTTGACAGCAGCTACGGTTTGCAAAAGCATGTCGTGATAAGGTTGAAGTTGATCCCATCGGCCGGGTGGATTATGACCGGAAACAATGGTAACGTCTTCGGGAAGAAGTTTGATCGCTCGGGCCACCAGTGGAGCAAACATGAATATATTGCCGTCGCCGTCAATGGAGGGGAAATTGAATCCGTTTACCAGCGAACTAAGATGCACGACTTTGGATTGGGTGAAATGAACAATAATCTCGTTATCATCATGACTGCCGCCCAAGGCGATGATTCTGATTTTTTCGCCGTTGAAATTGAGGGTTAGCGAATCAGCCAGAGTGATGTCCGGGTAGGTTGCTTCAGGAAATTCCTCAAAAATATAACTCCCGCTTTTCAATTTCTCCGGGTAGAGGACATGGGCGATTTTTATAGGTTCGTCGCCGAAGATGGCGTTACCGCCGATATGTTCAACATGGCGATGAGTATTGATGATATATTTAGGTAGTCCTTTGTCGAAACCGTCGATTATTTTCTTCAACTCCTCGGCCTCGCTTTTGGTCTGTGTATCGACGATCAGAATACCGTCATCGCCGACGGAAACGATAGTGTTGGTGGTGTAGGCCCCCTGATCGGTGGTGAGCATGTGCAGATGTTCGGTAAGCTGTGTAGTCTGAAATACTGGTTTATCCTGAGCCGTGAGGGTGGTGTAGCACAATACAAATATAAATGTGATGGTGAAAACGATGACGCGTTTCATGGAACTCTCCTTCCGTAGGCAAGTTATCAATCTATAGACGTAAATACGGCTCCAAAAGGTCAATGTTTCGAGCTGAAAATATATGTGCCTATCCGGCTTGTGCAAATTCCGTTTATTGCCCTGTAGCGCGCATAAGGGCCGTCCCCAGCCATACGGCCGAAATGCCCAGGATAATATTTCCGGCTACACTCAAAATGGCAAACCAGACTTTTCCGGAATCCATCAAGGTCAAAGTTTCATGGCCGAAAGTGGAAAAAGTGGTTACCGCTCCCAGAATTCCGACGGTAATAAACATCCGCGTATGTTGGGTAAACAGGCCGTGATGTTGGATCAAATGCATGACAATGCCAAGAATGAAACAGCCGAGGATATTTACAACCAGTGTTCCGGCCGGAAAGGATGAATTGAAATAACGTTGAACGAAGCCGCTGACGGCATAACGGCCGATAGCCCCGATCAAACCTCCCAGACCAATCATGGAATACTTGAGCAATTACCCACCTCCGCAGAGCGTATCATTGATGTTAGTCAGGAGTTATCAGCCATT
>JAAEQF010000200.1 GCA_024231695.1 FCB group bacterium | reverse complement strand
TTTAGGGCGAGCGGGGGTGGAAGCTGCTCTCCTATACGGGGCCCTACCGCGGATGGCCTTGAGTAAAACCTTGGCTCATACAGGCGCTGGGGGGGTTGGACAGCAGCGCAAACACACAAACAGGACCACAACACCGATGCCTTACGTAACAGCGCAAACGAGACAACACGCGACAGTGATGATGAAGAGCATGAATGAAACATACACACAACAATAGGAACTCACACAACCCCAACCTCGCATGCAGGACAGATCCACAGAAGGCAGCTGTGATTATGGAACCCCATGCATAGGACTTAAGGAGACCACCAAACCCCATGCCTCCCTTGGCTGGGTCTAGAGTGAATGTCTCACAATGTCTTGCGACAGAGAAAACACTCTAGACTAGCTAGCGGGGACAAGACGGTGACATGTGGTCACTCCCACAAGGACACATGCAAGGATTACCTCCGCAGCTACCCTATGTGACGTTGGTCCCCACCCTTCCAGGATAACGGACGACCTGGAAGTGACTCCATACATCCGTGACAGATGATAGTAGTAGCCCCGCCCCTCCATGCATTGGGCTCATGTCGAACATGCAGGAGTGAGGTTCACTAATGGACAGGCTGTCTGGGTGATACGGGTCTGGTGTTACACAGATCCGGATACGCTAAGCCATGGGCGGTAGCCCCTCTGACTGACGTATCAAAAGATGAAACCGCCTTCAAGCGGACTACAAATTGGCAGGGAGGATGTCTTTAGGGCGAGCGGGGGTGGAAGCTGCTCTCCTATACGGGGCCCTACCGCGGATGGCCTTGAGTAAAACCTTGGCTCATACAGGCGCTGGGGGGTGGGTTGGACAGCAGCGCAAACACACAAACAGGACCACAACACCGATGCCTTACGTAACAGCGAAAACGAGACAGCACACGACAGTGATGATGAAGAGCATGACTGAAACATACACACAACAATAGGAACTCACACGACTCCAACCTCGCATGCAGGACAGATCCACAGAAGGCAGCTGTGATTATGGAACCCCATGCATAGGACTTAAGGAGACCACCAAACCCCATGCCTCCCTTGGCTGGGTCTAGAGTGAATGTCTCACAATGTCTTGCGACA
>JAAEQF010000199.1 GCA_024231695.1 FCB group bacterium | reverse complement strand
TTCAATCATAGAGAAATCGCCGAACGGCTGATGCTGGCCGAAGGAACCTCCAAATCACAATTATTCAAAGCCCGGGCAACGTTGCGCCGGATTTTAACCGGACAGGGAGCCTGAGATGTTCCGCATTGGATACAAATGCCGCCGCATCAGGCAGTTGCTTTCCGATCGGATCGACGGGCCGCTGGCACCCGCCGAGGAATGCCGGGTGCAAAAGCACCTGACCCACTGCCCGGAATGCCGTGAGGAATTGGCTTTCTACCGGCAGATCAGGGAAACGGCCGAATCTATCGAAGAGGTCACTCCCCCCGATTATTTATGGGACCGAATTTCGGTCGAAATCGACATCGATCCCTGGGGCGGGCAAAAACCCACTCTCCTGCAAAAATTATGGAAATGGGTGGCCGTCTTTTCGCCGACCGGAAAAATTAATTTTGCTGGAATCGTTTTAAGTTGTATGTTAATATCGGTTTTGTGTCTGCTGCCCGGAGGCGGAAACGGTAATAGTAATCAGCCCGACAACGCTCTGGCGCAGGCCGAGGAAATTGATGCACATCTTGAGTATCTTTCGCTTTATATGACGGCCAAGGGCGATCAGTTTCCATCGACAGTACGAAATTACTATTTGGGTCAGATTGAAGGATTGGATCAAAAAATCAGGATGATCAAATCGGCGCTTAATCGCTTCCCAGAAAACAAACGGGTGCGAGCTCAGTTGGCTGTCGCCTACCAGCACAAGCTGGCGCTCTATCATCGCATGGGTCTGACTGACGTCGATCGTCTGCCGATTCAGGCCGGTGGTCGGTCCATTTATGAACGGGGCGACTTCTATGAATAACTCACCTCTTCGCCCAAACGGCTTCTCCGTTATTATATTCATCCTCTTAGTGGCCTGTCTGGCCGCCGGAAACCTGCTTCTGGCCGCGCCACCGGTGCCGGAAGATTACAATAAAGAAAAAAAGACGGATAAAGAGGACAAAAAGTGGTTTGACGAAGAAATGATTATTCTCGGTGAGGACTTCATCGACATCGTCGATGAATTGGAAGCGGTTCTGGAAGACGTCGAACATTATCTCGAAGATATCGGTAACCTGTCCCTGTCGGAGATGGCCACCGGCATCAGCGAAATCCAGGAGGCTCTTCACGAGGGGCTTCATGATGAATACTCGGCCGAAGTGCATGAGGAACTGCTTGACGATCTCGATGATTTCCTTCTGGAACTGGAAGACGTGCAGGATGAACTGGAGGAGGAAAACTCCAAACTGGACCGCAAAAAACTGCGCAAACTGCGTGCCTTTGCCCGCGATCTGGAAGATCTCCGTGAGGAGATGGACGAAAAATACGCCGAAACCGAAACGCAATTTATCGACACCGAACAGATAAGTGAGATGATCAGGCAGGCTATGGAACAAGCCCAGCAGGCTTTTCAATCGGTCGAACTTCGGGAAGCCTATCAAAAGGCGTTGAGAGATTACGACAAGAAGAGTCACCAGGATAATGGATATATCATATATACGCCCGATGTGCCCGATGTCCCCGACGTTCCCGATATCATGCCGGCTCCCAAGGTCCCGGAAGCACATTACCTGAAACATCACTATTCCAACGATAGTCATTTCGATGACATTATCATGAAAACGGTTTCCACGACTCTTGATAACAGTGACCAGCTAATCGAACTCTATAATCCCATCGGTGCGGTCGAAATCACGACCTGGAATAAATCGGGCATTGAAGCCATTCTGATGATAAATTATTCGGAAGATCAAAGCCAAAGCCGCATAACGGCCAAAGAGATAACTTTAAGTAGTATGACCGATGACGACGCCCTGATTATCAAGGTTATGTATCCTGAAGATGATGACAATACCCTGGGTATACTGTCTTCCACCCTGGAAGTTTCACTGCCTTCGGCCAATCCGGTCAAAGTCAGAAACTCATTCGGCCCGGTCAGCGTCTCCGGATTGAAAAACGATCTCTTTATTAGCTCAAAATTCTCATCTATTGAGGCTCATGATATTTCCGGACCCGTTTCCATCAATAACACCTCGGGACCGATTTATATTGAAAATATCATCGGCAATGTGGATATAAGCAATTCTTTCGGCCCGATTGAAGCGATCAATGTCAACGGCGATCTTCAACTCAATAACAGTTACGCCCTGATCTCGGTCAGAAAATCAGAGGGGCTTTTGTCCATCAACAATTCCGGTGAAGTCCTGGTTAACCGGCACAAAGGCAACGCCGACATCCGGTCCAACAATGGTGAGATGGAGGTGTATGATCTTTACGGTGATCTGATCGCCGTCAACTCTTTCGGCCAGTTGCGGGTGGAAAATATTGAAGGCGACGCCGATTTGGAAAACGCCAACGCCAGGCTGGAAGCCAGCTACATCGGTGGAGTTCTGCGGGCCTCGAACAAATTCGCCCCCTGCGATATCAGTCAGGTAACCAAAGACGTTCGTGTGGAATGCTCCAACGGCTCAGTCTCGGTAGAAAACTCAAAAGGTCAGGTTCTGATAACCAATCGTTTCGGCGAAGTCAACCTTCACGGCATCGACGGAACAGTAGAAATCGACAACAGTAACGCCTCGGTTTCGGTCACCAAAGCCGCCTCCAACGTGGTTGTCGTCAATCAGCATGCTCCGGTCTATCTGACCGACATCGCCGGCGATGTCGATATCGACAATAAAAACGCCGCCGTCGATCTGATCGACATCGGCGGGGCATCGACAGTACGCACAACTTTTGGACTCGTTTCCGGCCAAAACCTGCGCGGGCCGTTTCTGATTTACAATGACAACGGTTCGGTGGAACTGATCAATATTCAGGGAATCGACCGGGATTCCGAAATTTCAACGACCTTTGGCAATATCAGTCTGGAACTGCCCGAAACGGTCGTTTATAATATCAGCGCCAAAGCATCCTGGGGCGGTATCGAATCGGAACTGCCGATGAAAATCAAGTCCGATGGCGAAATCAGTTTGGGCGAATATATTGTCGGAAAATCAAATCCGACGATTACCTTGACCGGCGAAAATTCAACAATCGAAATCACCACCGGCGAGTAAGCTTATCCCAATTATATAACACTGCCAAATCAACACGGGTACTCCTCCAAGCACGCTTTAGGGTGCCCCGCGGCTTTAGCCGCGGGAATCGGTGATTGATATTGATAATATTATAGATGGAAACGACATAATCCCGCCTTAAAGAAGCGGGCCACCAGCGAGGTTGTGATAAGGCCGTAAATATAATCTTACCAAAATTCGGGGGCGGCTTGTCAATTGACATTAATCATAATTTTTCTCAGAAGTAGTATACCCTATTGCATTTTCAATAATATGCTCAATAGCTGCTGAAATCTGCCCGTATGTTGATATTATAGTCAATCCTATACAGCCAGCTAATCCGACACCAAATAATCGTGTCATCTGCGCTCCGCTTGATCCAAAAATTGGGAGTGGAAATAAAAAATAAAGCCCAGATACGATTAATGCAACAACAGCTGGTACCCAAAGATATAAGATCGGAAAAAAGCCAATCTTAGGACGAGCAAGCACAACCCAAGATAAGTCCGTAAA
The DNA here is from genome assembly GCA_024231695.1 of FCB group bacterium. Taxonomy (GTDB): domain Bacteria; phylum Zixibacteria; class MSB-5A5; order GN15; family JAAZOE01; genus JAAEQF01. The sequence continues at coordinate 1,410 of JAAEQF010000199.1, read as the reverse complement.
TGTGTATTTTGAAGGATGATGTATAACTGCACGTAAGATTTGCGAAATGTACCAATAAATCATGCACACTACAATAACATAAACTAAAGGAAAACTTGAAGTTGTAATGCCGACTTCAATCCCTGGAACATTTATATTCTGTGGCACAAAGTCGGCAAGCTCATCTTCCAATGATTCTATTTTTTCAGGGAGCAACTCTATGTAATCGTTTAGTTTTTGGGCACCTCCTTGTATAGTAACGGCTACGGATTTGGAATTGAGATTATCAGCAATACTAATTCCAAGGATGTATCTGAAAATTCCTGTATCCCCCTTGCTTAAAGGTGGATAAAAGGAGTACTTAAGTTCTGGGCGATCATCGTCTACGGGAGTTAGTCTACTTACTATGGAGAATAATCCTAATGCCTTTAGTTCATATGAATCAAGTGAATCGTATTCTTGCACTTCTCTCAAGATTTTTATGATTCGTGCTGGGATCATGTCCTCTGAAAGTGTGAATGAAATTAGTGAATCAAGTTTAAATGATAGTCCCCTTGATATCTCATCGTATTCTTTTTTTAATAGGGGAACTAGGTTTAGGACTTTGTCATCATAATATAGATCTTTTATATTGCCGGTTATTTTCATCCATTCATAACATAGATTCAGATTTCTTAGTGCCATTAGTTCTTGTCCCGGATTATTAGTTGATTTCAGTAGTTCAAAGTTGTCCCTGAGTGCGCTGCGTGTCCGTTTTAGTAATATGAGGTTTTGCTTTTCACTCCTAATAGAATTCCTCAAAGGTATCGAATAGTATGATTTAAAATAATCACCTATTGAAAATAAACATATTGCAGTCAAAATAATCATAAGCAAATGTGCCTTACGAACAGATTCTATGAGATTTGACATAAATCGCTCCTGCTTTTATGTATTATACATTCAGGTGCAATCCCTCTCAAAGAGTCGCCGCCAGTAATTCCTTGAGTTAGATTCACATCGACTCATAAAGAATATTGAGAAGGTCTATTTTTGTCAATAGAAATCTATTTCGAAACCTCCTCAATTCTCATCGCGTGTGACCAGCTAATTTAATTTGGAACAATTAAATTTCGGGATGCAACATCCCATCACGATTGATGGGCCCGCTAAACCTACTTCTTCTTGGCATTGATCGCCGCGATGACCCGCTCGGGGATTACCGGTAGTTCATCGATACGCACGCCGGTTGCGTCATAAATGGCATTTAAAATCGTCGGGATGACCGGCATAATCGCCCCCTCGCCGACTTCCTTGGCGCCATACGGCCCATGCGGTTCATTCGATTCGATAATAATCGCTTCCAGCGGCGGCATATCCAGAGCCGTGGGGATTTTGTATTCGGCCAGGTTGGCGTTGACGATCCGGCCTTTTTTGTCGTAGATGATCTCT
>JAAEQF010000198.1 GCA_024231695.1 FCB group bacterium | reverse complement strand
GGCGGAGGCGTCGCGAACGACTGCCAGGCGTGTGACATCGCGGGGCACCTGGGCGCGTGTACGCAGTACGATGATATCGATGATCTACCGGCGGCGTCTGGTGATGCGTGCGGCACGTGCTATGGATGCGACGGGGAGAGCACGACCTGCGTGCCTGTGGAGCCGGATCAGGATTGGAAAGATGAGTGCGACGACAATCTGTATTGCACGACCAACGACTCGTGCAACGGCGCTGGAGCGTGTCAGTATGTAGACAACCCGTGCGCGGCGTCGACGGACATCTGCAACAACACGTGCAACGAGGAATCAGATGGTTACAATTGCTTCTCGCCGATCTCTCGAGCGTGCGGAAACGGAGATTGCGCGACGACGTGCGACGGCGCGGGAGACTGCGGCTCGAGCGGCGACGCGTGCGGCAACGGAGATTGCACGGGCGGCACGTGCAATGAGTTCGGCGAATGCAGCACGCAGGGTACGGGCTGCGGCGACGGCGACTGCTCCGGCGGTACGTGCGATGTGGGCGGCGAGTGCAGCACGCAAGGTACGGGCTGCGGCTCCGGTGATTGTACGGGCGGCACGTGCGACGTGGCGGGCGAATGCAGCACGCGAGGTACGTCCTGCGGTAGCGGAGATTGTCAGGATACATGCAATACGGGCGGCAGTTGCGGCTCGGAGAGCGCGGGTTGCGGTGATGGAGACTGTTCCGGCGGCACCTGCACCTCGCTGGGCG
>JAAEQF010000197.1 GCA_024231695.1 FCB group bacterium | reverse complement strand
CTCGACGTCTTCTATTTTGCAGACAGTATAGGAAGCCTGGATCCGGAGCAAACAACCGGCATCATTCAGGCAATACGCCTTCATTGGAAAGGAGAAATCGGCATACACACGCATAACAACCGATGTCTCGCCGTGGCCAACTCCGTAAGGGCCGTGAATGAGGGAGTGACATGGGTTGACGGGACCGTTGCCGGAATGGGTCGTGGACCTGGCAACGCCCAAACCGAGTACTTGGCAATCGAGCTTGAAAAGTACCGTCAAGTTCCTTATGCCCCGACTAAACTGTTTACCGTGATCAACAAATATTTCAAGCCGATGCAGGAAAGATATGGCTGGGGACCAAACCCCTTCTACTATTTGGCAGGGAAATACGGTATCCATCCGACCTATATTCAGGAAATGCTTGGCGATACCCGCTATGATGAAGAGGACATTCTATCCGTTATGGATCATCTCCGGCAAACAGGAGGCAAGAAATTCGATCTATCCACCATGGAGTCGGCACGTCACTTCTATAATAGCGAACCCAAGGGGACCTGGAGTCCGGCGAACATGATTGCCGGAAAAGATGTTTTAATTCTTGGCGCCGGCCCGGGTGTAGCCGTACACCGGCGGGCGATAGAACTTTTCATTAAGCTACAAAAGCCTTTTGTTATTGCTTTGAATACACAAACGGGTGTCGATCCTGAACTGATTGATATTCGTGCCGCCTGCCATCCGGTTCGCCTACTCGCTGATTGCAATGAACACGCGACTCTTCCCCAGCCGCTGGTTACCCCCGCATCCCAGTTACCGGAATCGGTATTGACCGCTATGGGAAACAAACAGCTACTTGACTTCGGCCTTCAAGTGCAGGCGGGAACTTTCTCTTTTTCTGAACATTATTGCATTATACCAACATCACTGGTAGTCGCTTATGCCTTGGCTTTTTCCACAAGCGGCAAGGCAAAGCGTATATTGTTTGCCGGTTTCGATGGATATGGTGCCGATGATCCGAGAACTATTGAAATGGATGGCCTCCTCACAGTTTATAAAAATAATAAAGATGCATTGGAACTTTTGGCGATCACGCCGACCAAATATAAATTGCCCCTAACATCGGTCTATGCTATGTAAACCCTAACGTTGCATAAATCCTTGGTCCAAAAGCGCTACGCTCGCTCTATATCAGGCCATTCCCGCCTTTGGCGGGACTGACCTCATCTAAAGCGTTTTGAACTCAAATTTTATGCAACGTTAGGGTAAAGGTATTCTCTATGAAATGTATAATCATTATTCCCGCCCGCTATCAGTCATCACGTCTTCCCGGAAAACCGCTGGTTGATTTGTGCGGCACGCCGATGATCATTCGCACCTATCAGCAGTGTCTTAAAGCTATTTCGGCAGATAAAATATATGTGGCCACGGATGATGACAGGATTCAATCAGTCTGCAAACAGCATGGTATACAGGTATTGATGACGTCCAATACATGTTTGACAGGCACTGACAGGGTGGCGGAAGCTGCCTGTCAAATCGATGCTGATATCTATATCAATGTTCAAGGTGATGAGCCTCTTTTCAACCCGGACGATCTCATTAAGCTTATTGAATCATCCAAGATAAATCCGGATAGAATATTGAACGGATACTGTGCTATAAAAAACGAGGCGTTGTATCGGAGTGGAAGTATTCCCAAAGTGGTTATGCGCCCTGACGGCCGGCTGCTGTATATGTCGCGCGCATCGATTCCAACCACCAAAAATTCCGAATTTGTCAAGTCCTGGAGGCAAATCTGCGCATATGCATTCCCT
>JAAEQF010000196.1 GCA_024231695.1 FCB group bacterium | reverse complement strand
TGGCAAAGGATATTTCAATACTTCTATGAGTTTATCCATCTCAAGCCTTAGGCAATTTTTAATTATATATTACAAACTCCCATAACAAATATAAATTATTTTGTTTCAGAATAAAACTAAAAACAAGTTGACAAATTAATTCAGTCATCCGCCAAGCGTTTTCTTTACATCCTGTGAAGAACGTATGGGAAATTTATTCACTGCACAGGGCTCCTGCCCTACTGCCTTACCTTCAAGGCAAGAGGATATGTTGGCATTGGCAGGTTTCTTTGGGAAACCTGCCCTACTTCTACTTTTCCTCCTCAGCTTTGCCGGTCATGGGGACGAACATTACCGGGATGATTGCTGTGCGGTCTAATTTGCCGTCTTTCTTCTCCAGCACGACCAACTCCTGATAGTAATCGTCGCCGACCGGGATGACCATCTTGCCGCCCTCGGCGAGTTGTTTAATCAACGGCTGGGGGATATCCTCGGGCGCGCAGGTAACGATGATGGCGTCGAAGGGAGCAGATTCGGGCCAACCCTTATAGCCGTCTCCACAGCGAACAAAGACATTGTCATAACCGAGGGTATCTAAGATAACCTCGGCTCGCTTGCACAACACCTCGACAATCTCAATCGTAAAGACCGAATCAACCAACTCACCCAGAATCGCCGCCTGATAGCCCGACCCGGTGCCTATTTCCAGGACTTTGTCTTCCCTCTTCAATCTAAGAAGCTGTGTCATCAGTCCGACAATATACGGTTGAGAAATAGTCTGGTCTTCCCCGATCGGGAGCGGCCTGTCCTGATAGGCATTTTCTCGATATCTTACCGGTACAAACTGATGCCGTTCAACGGCGTACATTGCATTCAAGACTGCTGTGTCGGAAATCTTACGGCTGGCAATC
>JAAEQF010000195.1 GCA_024231695.1 FCB group bacterium | reverse complement strand
TTCTTTTTACGCAAGAACAAGGCGCCTATTCCCAATCCCAGTAGAGTCATCGATGCCGGTTCCGGCACAGCTCTATCGGGCAACTGATCGTTGGTCGGTATCGGATTCTGTGGGAATGGATCGTCAACCGAATTAGGTTCGAACCCGGAGGGGTCACCAGAGGTATTACTTCCGCTTGGCGCGGGCTTGCGTATATCAAAATGGTTCAGACCATAGACGTCGGCAAAAGTGATCGTCATCGCCAGGATAAATACCGCGACTCCGATAATCCAGGGGTTGGCCGTTCGGTGGCTTTTATACTTAACCATAACTTATTCCTTTCGGCTGCGTTAGCGTACTTGAATTTCTTTTAAAGCAAGCAGCGTACCGGTTTTCATTTCAAAATACGGCCATTGTAACTCTATGGGAGACAATGGAAACACTTTTTCGGTCGGTCGAATGCAGTCAAAATCTTACTATTCTGTGCAATGCTTTTCATCGGCTTTGTAGCGATTTAACATCAAATTTGTCTCAAATCCCTATCAACGCCCCAATCATCCTGAGGCTGTCGGCCTTCTAAAAAGGCTGGAGGAAATATGAAACAGCTATCAGGATCGCTTATCGCCCGTCTGGCGGACGCGAAGGAAAACTATGATCAGGAATTGATCGACCAGATCAACAATCAGGTAAAACCGCCTCGCCCGGTCAAAGCCGAAGACGTGCATATTCGGGCCATGTATATTGTATCAGATCAGATCAACAGTCAGGGCGGTTGTTTTGTCGAGGATGATCTCGACCGGCTGACCGCATTACTGGCTGATTCGCCGGTAATGGTCGGGCATCGCCGCGACAGTTTACCGGTGGCCAGAAATTTCAAGGCGGAAAAGGTCGAACTGGACGGACGAATTTGGATCAAGTCATATTTCTATTGGATGAAAGAAAGTGACAGTGCCAGCGCTTTGATAAAAAACATTGATGGCGGCATCTATAAAGAGTGCTCGATCAGCTTCCTGTTCAGGTTTCCGGAATGTTCGATTTGCGGCGAGGATATCCGGGGCTGCCGGCATATCCCTTTCCATGAATATGAAAACGGCTCGGGCGTCCGGGAAATCGCCCATTTCAAATACCGGCAAATTGAAAAAGTATTGGAAACCTCGCTGGTTTTTCGCGGCGCCGTTCCGGAAACAAAAATCACCGATCGGCTATCCGGCGGAAAAACCGATCAAATCGCCGGTGTTACAGAGGCGGCGGCTTTGTTTACCAAAACCGAAAATGGTGACGCACTTGGTTTTAATGGTTTCAGCCGGGCCGATATCTGTCTGGGTATTGAAAATCACTCTGAGCAGACATCAACAATAAAACCGTTTCTGACTTTTCCGCATCAACCGGGGCTGTCTCTGCGAGTAACCCGCGACGCTGAAAAGATAGAACTGGAATCGACGATTTTGCTTTCCACTCAAATCCAGAAATATCTGATTGAAAAGATCAAGGAGATTCCCAGCCGGTCATTCATTGCCGATTTTTTGCTGTTCGCCACACGAGGTAAGGAACGGCGCGACGGTCTGGCGTTGATGCAGATTGTCGAAACGGAAACCAACCTGCATCGTTTGCGTCTTCGTTTATGCGATCTGCTTCAAACCGACGGTATTTCCCGGCATGATCGATCTTACGCCGAGCGTTTGCAGATTTTACCCGGCTGGCTTTTCGGCGAGCAGCCGCTTGAGGCGGCCACCTCCGCTATAGAAATCCTGCAACCGAGGAAATCGACGGCCGAGGAGTTGTCCCGATATCGCCGGCAGGGAGGGTTGGATAAATACAAATTCGGTCTGGAGGTTGTCGTCGAAAACGATACCGGCGGCCTGACCCGACATTTTATGCGGCAGGAAAAACTGACTCCGGCCAGGGTTGAAGGGGTAACCATTAAGAGCCGTCGTCATCTGCGTGGTTCGTTCGTGCCCTTAACGGGATCGCCTTCATCCATTTCTCTGGCTTGCCCACGGCTGGCCGGGTTGGAGCCGGACACAGTGGTTTTATTGCAGGGGATTAGCTCGAACGACAGCAAATCACCCACAGTTTCATTGGTCGATATCCTTCCCGGTGGAGAGTCGGCACACGTGCGGATGATTAATTCTGATCGGCCCCATACAACGCAAGTACTTTCGGTTCTTTCCGACCGGGATCGTCTGTTAATATTTTTCAACTGCGACAAGAAACGATACATCGCCCACATTCATCATTTTTCTTCTCGGTTGCTTGAGGAGGGAAGACGTTTCATTGTTGATTTGAAAACGGCGGATGAAGAATTACCGTCGTCTTCCGTGGGCGAACAGATTACCCTGATCTCGATAATCAAAACCGGCGGAGTATTTCATCTGAAACCTGCCGGTGAGAATTCCTTTTTTGGCAAGGTGACTGATCTGTGGTTCAGTCCAGTGTTAATTGACCGAAAGGCTCGACATCTTTTTCATGCCGACCGGTCTATTGATCATCAAGAAGGATAATCTGTTGCCTTCTCCCAATAAAACGCCATCAGGTTGATGGGAAAACTGAAACCACCGGCTTAGGCAAAGAGCAAATTGTCTCACATTTTAGGAATCCGAAGCGGGCGCGAGTAACTGCCCGGTTCGATTGATGAGTCGCAATAGAGGAGAAACAAGGGATGAAAGAGAGTATATCATCGCTGGAAAAAAAGATATCCGGTTTTCTCGGTATTCTGGGCCCCAGTAATAACGACGATTCGGCCCGGATTGATTTGCTGGATTTTGATGATCTGGCCGAAACCCTTTCGGCGGCGAAAGCAATTCTGCTGGATGCTGATCGCCTGGATCGGGAAACGAATGCGGTACGGCAATGGTTTACCGGCCGCATCAAGGCCATGCGGCGAGGTCGGCGGTTAATGACCCGGCGGTCCTCGACTGACAGCATTAAGGAGATGCCCGAAGATAAGTCACTGTCCGAACTTCTCAGGCAATATGAACACGAAACAGCCGCTTTGCGGGAAACAGCAGGAATGGATAATGTCCCTTCCACAGCTTTGTCGCCCTATAAGCGGCGCGCCATAAAACAGTACAAATCTTAAAACCCGGATGCGGGAAGGTATGTCCCGGCCGGGGTTTTTGATAACGGGCCGGTCCGGATTAAGCGAAAGGAGACTTTATGACAATTCGAGCACAAAACCTGGAGACTATTCATCCAGTCTATGCCACTTTCACTATCCATCAAACCGGCGGCGTGGATGATCTAAAAGATGCCGATATTGGTTTGCCGGTGACTCTTTCCGGCGATTATGAGATAGGGCCTTGTTCGGTCGCTTCCATTTTGCTGGGCAAGCTGACAGCCTTGACTCTGTCCGACGCCGATGACGGTGAACGGTTGGCCACGGTTCAGATCGCCGGTATCTGCACTTTACCCATTTCGACTACTTATCCCACGGTGGGAGACCGGGTAGTCGGCGGTTCGGCCGGAACGGTGAAACAGGCCCCGGCCTTGACCGGGGACGATCCGGCCGGTGGAAATATCGCCCGCGGCACAGTAGTGGCCGTAAACGGTACCGTCAGTTGTACCATTATTCTCACTTAAGGCAAAGGAGAGGCAATGAACTTTGACAATCTTCTATCGACAAATTTCGGCTCCGGCCTGATGAATATGGCCGAGGCGGATAGCGAACGATCCGGTCCGGTAGATCTGACGCGGGCGGCAGAACTGGATATTTCCCGCGATTCTTATCTGGAAGCCCAGGCCCAGGGGATTACTCTCAGCGACCTGCTGGAAACGGATGAATATGATCCCACACCGGCTGATTGTCCGCTGGATGCTTTCGAACGCCAGCTGGCAGTTAACGGTATTCGAATCGGCGGTAAAGGCAGTTCCCCCGTCGATCTTTTTTACAAAAACGCTCCGGCGCTTTTGCCCGAATTTATCCTGCGCGAGGTGCGCAAAGGGCAGAAGATGCGGCCGGAGTTGGATCGTCTGCTGACCGGAAGCACGCTTATCCAGAGCAACCGCTATACGCCGTTTTTCATCGATACCGCCGACACAGATAAATTGTCGCTGCGGCCGATCGGTGAAGGCGCCGATATACCGGGGCTGGTTGTCACCGAACAGAAACATTCGATCAATGTGCGCGATTACGGCCTGTCGCTAAAAACCTCCTACAAGGCTTTGCGCCATCGTTCCACAGCTCAGTTCAAAGTACTGCTCTGGTACATTGGCTTTCGCCTGCAGACCGATAAAATCGCCCTGGTCGTCGATACGCTGGTTGGTGGCGACGGCAACGATAACGCCGCTTCGGTCATTAATGCCGAGGCCAGCGGTTCGTTGACTTATGACGATTTGATCAAACTCTGGGCGGAATTCGCTCCCTTCGAGATGAATACCGTCGTTTGTCATATCAACAGCCTCAAGACCATTCTGACCATGGCCGAATTCAAAGATCCTCTGGCCGGATACCGTTTCGGTCGCACAGGCGATCTGTTTACGCCTCTGGGGGCGGCGATGGTACGCTGCGATGACGTGGCCGATGATCGGGTAATCGGGCTTGATTCGCGGTTCGCTGTCGAAGAGGTCGTCAGCCAGCCGCTGATGGTGGAGTTCGATAAAATCATCGATCAGAAATTCGAAGAGGCTGTGATATCCGAATCGGTATCATACGCCAAAGTCGTTCGCGAAGCTTCGATGATTCTTGATTACAATTTCTCATAAACCGTGATGGGTCCGGCCGCAGGGCCGGGCCCGTTGCCCGGGAGAAGCAATGAACAAATATCTAAACAGCAGCACCGCAGTAGTGCCTCTGGGTTTGCCGACCGGGCAGAAATGTCTGATGGTTCCCGCTGGTCAATACGCGGGAAGAACGGCACTGCTTTACGCCGTGTCATCCACTACCATTGAATTGATTTCCATCGATCCACCTTACACCGCGCCCGCAGATCCCTTGACGGTTGTGACCGATTCGGCCAATTTCCCTTTTGATGCCTGGATGGATGATGATGGCGATATATTTATTGCCTATACCATCTCTTCCGGTCTGAAACTTGGCTTTGTCAAACTCACTTTTTCAGGCGGCCAGTGGTCGGCCGGTTCGCCGGTAATCGTTTTCGACGCCGACGAAAGTTATTTCCACAATATCTGCAAACTGTCATCCGGTCAGTTGTGGATTGTTTATACCCGTATCTCCGGGGAGAATTACTTCGTCAGCGCCAAAAATTCGAGCGATGATGGACAGTCCTGGGGAGTGGTTTCTGATCCGGGCGATACTTTAACCGACGGCGCCGACTTTGCTTTCGGGCGTATGGTGGAATTGAATGGCTATCAATATTTATTTTACACCAATGGTGGCGACCGCATCGCTTACAAAACAAAAGCCAACAGCTCGACGGTTTGGAGTGCCGAAAATATTCTTGGTTCCGAGGGAGGCTACAACGAACGATTTTCGGCCAGATCAAGCGCCGACGGTCGTATCGGACTGGCTTATGTGGCCGGTTCGGGATTGAAGTTCCGCGAGTTTACCGGATCGTACTGGACCGGTGAAGCGACTATCGACACCGGGACTCTCAGCTGTCCCTCACCACTGTATCTGGCTGGCGAACCTTGTGTCGTTTATGGTAAAGATAAAGGCGAGGGCATGACCTGGTTTGGTTTCAGTCGAAGAGAAAACGGACAATTTACCGCTCCCGAAATTCTTGATGTCCGCAAGGCGGAACTGAAAAGTCTTCTGCTTTACAGCGATTCGGCCGGCACCTATGAGGATAAAACCGGGGAAGCGGCCTCTTCGACAACCGCCGATATTTCTCATTCCGCGTCCGGTTCTCTTCTGGCCGATATCGGCGATACAATATTTTTCGGGATCGACCAACCGTTCAATCTTATTCGTCTTCTGCTTTCCACTCCCGGTACAGGCGGAGAAGTAATCTGGAAATACTGGGACGGCTTGAACTGGAAAGCGTTTGTCCCGGAGTCGGGAGCCTGGTCCTTTGGCGATAGCGAAAAGGATATACTCTTTTGGCCCGATTTTTATTCCCTTCCGAGCGACTGGCAGAAGAAGACGATTGCCGGTGAGGCCTGTTTCTGGATCGCCGCTTCGGTAGTCAACAGTTTTACTGCGGCCCCGGTCGGTTCCCGCATCACGGCCTTGTCCCGTATAACCCTCATATCCCCGCAGGTATAAAATGTCTTTAACAACTATATCACAGGTGCGCAATCATCTTAACCGCTTCAATCCCGGTGAGGGTGATCTGCGCCATCAGCCAATCAGGCTGACTTCCGGTGAATATGCCGGGTTACCGCATGCCCACATCGTTTCCGGTTCGGAAACGGTTAAGGCTCTGGAAAACGATCAACCGAATTCCGAAACATTAGTGCTGGCCGATGAGTCGGTAACTTTAAACCGGACGACTGTTGTCCCCGATACAGTGGTTTGCGCGGCCGATAGTTCATTGTCGATTATCTATCAGGAAAATATCGATTTTGCGATGGATTACATCGACGGGACCATTCGGCGTATCGACTCTGGGACCATCCTTTCCGGATCGACCGTCACTGTCTGGTATCTTCACTATCGCCTCTATCAACGCGGTATCGATTATATGATCGATTATGAACGCGGCCGCCTGACGCGGCTTGCTTCCGGGGTCATCGAGGAGGGCCAGGAACTGCTGGTCGATTACCGGTTGGGGAGCACCGAGTTTTCCGATAGCGAGATCGATCAATGCATTGCCGAAGCCGACTCTGAAATAACTCAGATAATCGATCCTGCTTTTCGGGAATCGACCGATCCGGCCCTGCAAACGGCGGCCACTTGTCTGACCCTGGCCTATCTCTGCCGTAACACGGCCGGCATGACCGCCGCCGGTCCTGCCGATTCGGATCGATTTGCTTCGATCTGGATGGATCTGGCGCAATCATACCGGGAAACGGCCCTGCGGCTGTTGGCCTGGTTTGGCCGTGAAACTCCGGGGTTTCATTCCCCGCAATTGACTTAATCGGAGGATGAGATGAATACGACATTGGCATACCTGAGGGGACGTCGAGCCTGGCTGGTGGAAAACCTGACCGTCTGGGGTTCCGACAGCGAGACCGATCTGCTGCTGGCAATAGTTGAAGTTGTAACAAGTGAAAAGCGCGTCGGTCTATGGAGGGTTAATCCCGGCCGGAATCGGCAGGCGGTAAATTTCTCCGATCTTATCGACAATCGTGGCAACTATTTGCCGGCCGTCATCAGCAAACCGGCGGTCATGATTTTGCCCCAGGGAGCGCAAAGCGCCTTTGTCAAAAGTAGGCAGGGCGACACTGGTTTTACTATTGCCAAAAATGACGGCGACGGGCCAATGGTAATGGTTGATTTAATGATTTTTGAAACCGGGCTCTGATTATGCCCAAAGATAAAATCAAGGACAGGAGGAGTGAATTAAGTGCTTCGAGTCTGGATCTTCTGGAGAAAATAAAAGACGAATTTAGAGAACAACTTAAGAATGGCAAAGTAAACGTGAAAGTGGGGGAAGTTTTGAAAATTATCGAACTGCAAAACAAGCTGTCCTCGGACGACAAAGCCCGACAGGAGTTTTTGAAAATCATCGAATCAGTGCGTCAGAAGGGTTTAAAAAATGAGTAGGATATTCCCGGAAATCATCTGTTTGGCATTTCTGATCGGAATATATCCGGCAATGATTTCGGCGGGAGTTATTACTTTTGATGCGGCGGACTGGGAAACAGGCGACGTGAACGAGGCCAGTCCCGCCGATTCCAATGGATCGAGCACCAACAGCCATATAGATGATTTCTATTACTATGAAAGAATCCCGATGCGGATGATCTCACTGGCTGATTCGTTAAGCGAAGGATCTTCGGGGCGCAGCTATGATTCGGCTGTGTTCTCTCTGGTTGTGGCCAGTCAGGGTCTGAGTGGTGCCGATTCAATGCTGATTTTTGGCCGAAGATTGAGCCATGACTGGTCAGAATCCGGCGTCAGTTGGCAATTCTATTGGGCTTCGACCGACAGCGCCTGGTCGGTGGCCGGAGGTGATTTCAATAGTCAATCCTGCACCGATACGGTGTTGATTGATGCCGCTGTTGAGGGATTGGATACTATTTACTTTCATCTCGATACCGGATTTGTGAGGGTGATGATTGAATCGGCCGATTATGGCTGGCTGATGATGGCGAAAAATCTCGTTGACCGGGGGACTTTTCAGGTTTACACCGAAGATGTTGCCAACGAAGCCTATCGGCCCACCCTGACCGTGTACTATTCAGACGGCGGACCGGAGGAAAGAGTTTTGGCTCGAAGGCGGCGGGAGTCGTCACAAAATAGGAGATAGGTTTGATGAAACGGATAGCGATTTTATTGATGATGGTTTTAACGGTAATGCCGGGAATCGGTCGGGCGTTCGGGATTGTCGGCAACGGTGCGACCGGTGAAGACTCTATTAGTATATCGGTACAATTGACCGATTCGCTGGGGAACGCAGCCGACATTCCGGCCGATTCGTTTTATGTTCTGGTTCTTGGGCCGTCGGGAGATTCGATCATATCGTTCGCCGGTCCACCGGGAATGGCCGGCTTGCATATCGATTCGATTCAGGCGGCTTTACTTGGTCGGACCTATCTTTTTGCCGAGGCGGTCGCAGCCATTGATGGCGCCGGGTGGCCGGGCGTTTATGAATTGACCTTTTGTGCCAAAAGTAATTCTCCCGCCTATATCAATTGCCGGATCTGTTCTTTTCAACTGATTAATTCCGGACTGGACAGGCAGCTGGCCGTGATCGGAGAAAATTCTGACAGCCTGCAGGCCATTCTGGATACCCTGCGCAGTCAGGACGACTGGGTCTCGTCGTTCGATCAGGCAAACGATACGGTCTTGGCTGATATAATTAAAATTTCCGGCGATCCGGCAGTCGCTGATAATCTGGAAGCAATTCTCGACAATACCGGCGGAGTGAATGTCAAATTAAATAGAGTTGAAATCAGTGGTTCCAACGGTACCGATCAATCTCTGCGCATTCTCAATTCGACCGGTCCGGCGGTGCTGTTCTCATCCCTCGGGTCGGGGAGTTCCGATAATGGTTTTGAGGTGAGTTCGATGAACGGATCGGGCTTGTTCGCCGGTTCGGTCAACGGCATCGGTTTCAAAACCTTTTCCACCAACAGTTTCGATATGTCCGGCAATATCGCCGGTACGATCACCGCCGGTGATACAAATGCGGACGGGGAACGACTGGCCCTTGATCCCGAAAACTGGGATGCCGCCGACAGCGCCGCTTATCAGGGAGAAGCGTCAGGGTTGTCTGTGGCGGCCATTGCTGATGGCATCTGGGACGAAAATCAAGCCGCGCACACCACGGCTGGAACATTCGGCCGCTATCTTGACAGCCCGGTCAGTAGCGCCGGATCGCCCTTGGGGTCCGGGTCGTATCCGGTTACGGTGACAGCTTATGACAGTAGCACCGGACAGGCGGTACCGGGAGTTCGATTATCGGTTTTCAATCAATATCTGGAACAGCTTCTGGCTATCGGGCTGACCGACAATGACGGCAGGGCGGTCTTTAATCTTGATGTGGGTGATCATATTCTGGCGGCCACCGCTCCGGGCTATATTTTTAATGCCTTCGATACCATGAACATCACCGGGGCGAATAACGATACCATCTTCGGATGCCGGTTTAATCCCGGTAGTCCGGCTCTGGCCGACCTCTGCCGGGTATATGGATTTATTCATGGCATCGGGGGAGAGCCGGTCGAGGGCGTTCTGGTCACGGCTCATCTCCCCGATGGCGTTGTGCGTCATAATTCGACAATTATCAGTCCTTATAAGCAATCGGTGATAAGTGATTCGTCCGGATATTTCCATATTGATCTGATTCGTTCGACCGACTTGACGCCGTCGGGAGCCAAGTATCTGATCTCGGCTACTTACCCGGCCGGAACGGTTTTGAAAAAGAAAATC
>JAAEQF010000194.1 GCA_024231695.1 FCB group bacterium | reverse complement strand
TTGCGAACGTATAACCGCCAGGCGAGACCTGCTTCATCGCAGCCGTCAAGATTGAGCTGTTTGACAATGTGCTCAATCGTCCTGATCTTATCTAGCTGATGCTCTCCACCCGGCTCTTCGAACATCGTCGTGGGATCAACTGCGGTATAGCTGCTGTCTGTGTAGGCCCCACTGACGACGAAACGTATGATTTCCATATCGTTGAACGGACAGGGTTCATCAGGGCTGGCGCAGGACAAGAGCGCCAGGCCGGCTGCAAGGAACACGGCTGCCCTCACCAAGCGGAGCCTCATGGTACAATCCAATTGTATTCCTAGTTTGTTCATAGCCCGTGTACTCCACCTAGAGCCGCAGACGTCAGGTGGGGCCACGACCGATCCACCACCCGCGCCTCTAGGCCTCCGTCACCCCAGCCGCCTTCGTCACCCCAGCCGCCTTCGTCACCCCAGCGAAGGCTGGGGCCCAGAACCGACTGGATTCCGGCCTTCGCCGGAAAGACGGACC
>JAAEQF010000193.1 GCA_024231695.1 FCB group bacterium | reverse complement strand
TGACATCGAATCTGATTGTCCCACGCAAGAGTGTTCCGGTTCCGGTCAGTGCCTTTCCATGGAACAAGGCAACAGAAACCGGTAGCTCTTGTCGTGCTCTGTGTGCTGACTGGTTGACGAAGTCACACGGAGACGGAAGCCTGATGTTCGAAAGCTGCGTTTGCGTACGTTCCTCGTTCGACTCCGACCGTTCCCGGCCGAACCTACGTCTTGCCATTCTCTTCATTCCGTCACACTCTCCCACTTCCATCCTCGCCAATCGCCATTCGCTTCGACTCGCCTTGCTCTCACTTCGCTATCTCACTTCCATTCTCACCCATCGTTTCTCTTCACTTCTTTCACGTTCCATCGTCGAAGGATTTGGTTCACTCATTCCCAACTCATTTCATTCTTCCTTTGCCCTATTCATTCCCATAATGCATGGTCTTGCTCTGCACTGCACATCATCGTTGGATTATCGCCATTCGCTTCGACTCGCCTTGCTCTCACTTCGCTATCTCACTTCCATTCTCACCAATCGTTTCTCTTCACCTCTTTCACGTTCCACCGTCGAAGGATTTGGTTTTGATCTTGACATGCACCTGTAGAAGTTGGATTTGTTTGTTTGTTTCTCGG
>JAAEQF010000192.1 GCA_024231695.1 FCB group bacterium | reverse complement strand
GACAAATTAGATTATAAATGAACGATTTATAATTGTTTTTCATAATGAAATTGAACGTGAACAAAGAAGTATTTGACATGAAAATGTATCTTTTAGTTTGAAGAACTTTTGTTTTTAGTGCACAAATGAATATAATTTTCTCATTGCTTCTAAGAGCCTATGGGATAAATCTTTTCTTGTTACTTTTTGCTGTCAGTTCACCAGCCTCCGAGGCCGTAGCTGCGCTTGCCGTAGCCACCGTAGTTGGAGCCATAGCCGCGAGAGATGTTCTTTCTTCCGTAGCTGCCGTAGTTGCCGTAGCCAACATGAACGTCGTCATGAAGGTCATCGTGATGTCCGTAGGAACCGTAGCCGCCGTAAGAGCGAGCTCCGTATCCGCCGTAGCCACCGTAGACACGGTGGTCATCCTCGTGGTGGCCATAGCCGTATCCGCGCTGGGGAAGGGTGAAGGTGTTCATCTTCTTGTAAGCGGGGAATCTGACCTTGCTGGGGTAGCTAGGGCGACGGGGGTCGTTAGGGTGGTAAGGGCTGAGGGCATCAGCGGGGTGTCTTGGTGCCTGAGGGTTGCCTGGCATGTTGGGACGACGAGGATCGTTAGGGTGCATAGGGGCCTTAGCGTTGTTGGGCATGCGAGGGTTTCTAGGGTCCTTGGGCATGTTGGGGCGGTTAGGGTCATTGGGGTGCATGGGAGCCTGAGGGTTTCCTGGCATGGATGGGTTTCTTGGGTCCTTAGGGTGAAGAGGGGCCTGAGCGTGTTTGGGCAAGAATGGAGCATTAGGGTCGTTAGGATGGACAGGAGAGTTAGGGTGTCCTGGCATTCTTGGGTTCTTAGGGTTGTTGGGCATTCTTGGTGCGTTAGGATCGTTGGGGTGCTGGGGAGCATTGGGGTTCTTGGGCATGTGAGGGCGGTTAGGGTCGCTGGGGTGACGGGGAGCGTTGGGGTCGCTAGGGTGCATGGGCTTTCCTGGTGAGTTGGGCATTCTTGGAGCGTTAGGGTCATTAGGGTGCTGAGGTCTCTGGGGGTTGTTAGGCATGTGGGGGGAGTTAGGGTCAGCGGGGTGACGGGGTGCGTTGGGGTCGTTAGGGTGCATGGGGGAACCAGGTGACTTGGGCATTCTTGGGTTGCGGGGGTCATTAGGGTGGAGAGGTCTCTGGGGGTGGTTGGGCATGTGAGGAGAGTTAGGGTCAGAGGGGTGACGGGGAGCGTTGGGGTCGTTAGGGTGCATGGGGCTCTGAGGGGTGCCTGGCATTCTT
>JAAEQF010000191.1 GCA_024231695.1 FCB group bacterium | reverse complement strand
GGAATCAGTACCAATACTGAATTGTCTAAGATCATGACCAATGCCGAAGCCACCATAGCTACCCTAATCGCTGACACTAAAGTTAAGTCCAAGTCCATTAACTGAACCACTACCGTAATCAAAGTTATCTTTCTCAATACCATATCCGCGTCTTTCAATACCGTAGCCGCGTCTTTCGACACCGTAGCCGATTCTACCGCTGCCATAGCTTGAAAGGGCCCGTCTGCCACCGAGACCGTAGCCAAGAGCGCCTGTGTTGACGCCATAGCCGCGTCTCTCGATGCCGTAGCCGAGACCTCTGTTACCAAGGCCATAGCCGCGTCTCTCGACGCCGTAGCCAAGACCTCTGCTACCGAGGCCGTAGCCGCGTCTCTCAATGCCGTAGCCGTAGACCTCATCTTCGATGTCGTGGTCCTCAACCTCGGCCTTAACCTCGACCTCAGCCTCGACCTCAAGCTCGTGATGGTCCTCCTCTTCTTCGACTTCGACAACGTGGGTCTCCTCTTTGCCGTAGCCATATCCGGTCTCTGCGCGAACACCACCGTAGCCATAAGCTCCACGGCCATATCCGAGTCCACGTCCGACTCCGATACCGTAGCCGTAGGTCTCATCCTCAATCTCGGCCTTAACCTCGACCTCAGCCTCAACCTCGAGCTCGTGAAGGTCTTCTTTTTCTTCGACTTCGACGAGGTGGGTCTCCTCTTTGCCGTAGCCATATCCGGTCTCCGCGCGAACGCCGGTGAGACCGTAGCCGCGCTTTTCGACGCCGTAACCAATAGCTCCACGGCCATATCCAAGTCCACGTCCGTGTCCAAGACCGTAGCCGCGTCTCTCAATGCCGTAGCCGTAGACCTCATCTTCGATGTCGTGGTCCTCCTCCTCAACTTCGTAAACATGGCTTTCCTTCTCAACTCTGTGACTGAGGTCTTTCTTCTCAAGGCCATAGCCGTGCTTCTCAACGCCGTAGCCGCGCTTTTCAACACCATAGCCGATGGCTGAACTGCCAAGGCCATAGCCGCGCTTCTCAACGCCGTAACCACGCTTCTCAACGCCATAGCCGACGTGAGCTTTGTTGCCAAGGCCGTAGCCGCGCTTTTCGACACCGTAGCCGTAAGCTCCGTTGTCAATGCCGTAGCCGCGCTTCTCGACGCCATAGCCGTAAGATCTGTGACCATATACAGGGGCCACTTTGACTGGCTCGTGCTCGACGACAGTCACGACCTCGACGGCCTTGTCTTTGCAACCACAGTCGTCAGCTGCGACGTATTCGTAGCCGTAGTGGGCCGCGCGCTTCTTCTCTCCCTTGCAGCCACAGCCGCAGCCTTCGAAGTCAAGAGAGCATTCACCGTGACCTCCATCAAGGGAGCAGCCTTCATCGCATGCAAGGCTATCTCCGTAGATGGCTGGGTTGATTGCGCATCCAGTTGAGCAGGTTTCCACCTCAACCTTGGGGGCCTTCAAGCTAGATTTCTTGTAAACCATGCCGTGAGCACCTAGACCAACTTTGGTGAGCTGAGTCTAATGTTCCCAGGCCATAGTGGCAGCCATGAGGCAGGCAACGATCGTGCACTTGTTCATTGTTTATTGATTGTAAGTTTTTACTTTTATTTCTGATATAATTTTTCGCGCTGTTTTACTATTTAAGTTCCGATTGGCCTAACAACATAATTCATATTTCATTTAAGAAAGACAGTTCTAACAGACAGTACGCTTTTTAACGACTTTTAATTTTACAGG
>JAAEQF010000190.1 GCA_024231695.1 FCB group bacterium | reverse complement strand
TTGATACGACAACTCCTGTTGTGAATTTGGAAAGTCCTTCGAATGAAACCTGGAGTACTACTACTGGAAATGTGACTTTTACTTGTAATGCAACGAACATGAACTTGACAAACATAAGTCTTTATCATAATATTGAAGGAACCTGGGAGTTAAATCAAACTGCTTTAATAACTGGTGTGGCTAATGAGTCAAGTTTTAATGTGTCTGGAATTGGCGAGAACAATACAGGTTACTTGTGGAATTGTGAAGCGTACGATAGCGCTGGAAACAGTAATTTTTCTGGTGTGAATTGGACTTTTTATGTTGACACTGTCAATCCTGAAATAAATGTTAGTGTTAATGATACAACAGTCGAGTGGAGTGATGATCATGTTTTAATTGACTGGAACTTCACAGACCTTAACTCCAGCTTTGCTATAATTAATGTTACTTATCCTAATGGAACTTTATTAACCACGAGCACTAATCAATCTGCTAATGTCACGCTCTTGACTGCTAACTTGTCCACAAGCGGAGTTTACACAATAAGTATTTTAGTAAACGATACTGCGGGCAATGAAAATTTAACTACTACTACTTTTACTGTTGTTGATACGACAACTCCTGTTGTAACACTCGAAAGTCCTTCGAATGAAACTTGGAGCACTACTACTGGAAATGTCACGTTTACTTGTAATGCAACGAACATGAACCTGACAAACATAAGCCTTTATCATAATATTGATGGAACCTGGAAAATTAATCAAACCTCATTAATAAGTGGAACTGCTAACGAAAGCAGTTTTAATGTGTCTGGAATTGCAGATAATAACACAGGTTACTTGTGGAATTGCGAAGCATACGACAGTGCAGGAAACAGTAATTTTTCTGGTGTGAATTGGACGTTTTATGTTGACACTGTTAACCCTGAAGTAAACTTAAGTGTTAATGATACTGCGATTGAATGGAGTGATGATCATGTTTTAATTGACTGGAACTTCACAGACCTTAACTTCAGTTTTGCTATAATTAATGTTACTTATCCTAATGGAACATTATTAACAACGAGTACTAATCAGAGTGCAAACATAACTTTATTAACTGTGAATTTTACTGTGACTGGTGTTTATTCTGTAACTGTATTTGTTAATGATACTGCAGGCAATGAAAATCTAACAGTGGTCAACATTACTGTTGGAGATCAAACAAACCCTGTTGTAACACTCGAAAGTCCTTCGAATGAAACCTGGAGTACTACTACAGGCAACGTGACTTTCACTTGTAATGCGACTGATATGAATTTGACAAACATAACTCTTTATCATAATATTGAAGGAACGTGGGAATTAAATCAAACTGCTTTAATAACTGGTGTAGCTAATGAGTCAAGTTTTAACGTATCTGGAATTGGAGAGAACAATACTGGTTACTTGTGGAATTGTGAAGCATACGACAGCGCTGGAAACAGTAATTTTTCAGGTGTGAATTGGACATTCTTTGTTGACACAATCAATCCTGAAGTAAACGTAAGTGTTAATGATTCTAATCTTGAGTGGGGTGTTGCTTCTCTTTTAATCGACTGGAACTTCACAGAC
>JAAEQF010000189.1 GCA_024231695.1 FCB group bacterium | reverse complement strand
TATTCAAAATTCGATGTTGAATGTTCGATGTTCGACGTTCATCTTTTAGCAACTTATAGAAAACACATCGGAATTTTAATTTGGCCGCTCTTAGCCTGACGGCTATGCCCTGGAAGGGGATGCAACATTATGACAATCGCCTACGATTCCTACGATAAACAGCCACACTGTTTCCACTTGAAGGTTTAGAATGGCTACAACCACAATATACAGCATAAAAAAGCTTACATATTCTCTGGTATAACAACGATGTATATGGTATAGGGCTATTTTCAATTTAATGCCATATATGATAATGTTATCAATGGTCAATGTTGTTTGATATTTTCAAATTGAATGTTATAAACGAAATATTAAATGTGTGTATGATTTTAAATCATTTGTACCCCGATAGGGGTTTAGTCGTATAGCCGGTGTGCGTCAGCCACCGGAATAAATGATAATTAAGAGATACCGTCCTGAATGGACGGTGTGTTTTTTAGGAACTCGAAACATGGGCAGCACCCTGACCAACCTCCTATTTCATATTGTATTCAGCACAAAGAACCGTGATCCAATGATTGAGTTCCAAATATGTGACGAGCTCTAC
>JAAEQF010000188.1 GCA_024231695.1 FCB group bacterium | reverse complement strand
CCCCCGCTCACGGTCACCACGACGACCATCACTCCGATCACTCCGATCACCACTCCGATGATGACCATCACTCCTGCCCCATGATGGCCGCTCACCACGACGATCACTCTGATCACCACTCCGACCACCACTCCGATGATGACCATCACGCCCCCGCTCACCACGGTCACCACGCCGCCCCCGCTCACGGTCACCACGCTGCCCCCGCTCACGGTCACCAGCAGATGTCCTACGGTCACCAGCAGTCTTACGGTCACCAGCAGCAGCACCACGCCCCCGCTCCCGTTCACCACGCCCCCGAGCCCAAGCACCACGCTCCCGTTCACCACGCCCCCGAGCCCAAGCACCACGCTCCCGTTCACCACGCCCCCGCTCACGCTCCCGCTCACGGTCACCAGCAAGCCTACGGACACGAGCAATCCTACGGACACCAGCAATCTTACGGACACCAGCAGTCCTACGGACACTAGGCTCAACACGCCGCCCCTGCTCACCACGCTCCCGTCCACCACGCCCCCGAGCCCAAGCACCACGCCCCCGCTCACCACGGATACAAGGCCCCCGCTCACCACGACGACCACCACTCCGATGATGACCATCACGCTCCCGCTTACGGTCACCAGCAATCCTACGGACACCAGCAGTCCTACGGACACGCCCCCGCCCACGGTCACCAGCAAAAGATGTCCTACGGCCACCAGCAATCCTACGGACACAAGGCCGCCGCTCACCACGACGACCACCACGACGACCACTCCGATGATGATCACCACTACGGTCACCAGCAATCTTACGGTCACCAGCAGTCTTACGGACACGCCCCCGCCCACGGTCACCAGCAAAAGATGGCCTACGGTCACCAGCAATCCTACGGACACAAGGCCGCCGCTCACCACGACGACCACCACGACGACCACTCCGATGATGACCACCACTACGGTCACCACGCCCCCGCTCACCACGCCCCCGCCCACGGTCACCAGCAGCCCATGAGCTACGGCCACCAGGAGAAATCCTACGGTCAAAACGCCCACATGCAGTACGGCCAGCAGCAGATGACTTACGGTAAACAGGATGCCCATGGCAACCACCAGCAGGGTCACCAGCAGATGTCCTACAAGAAGGAAGAGCCCAAGCAGCACCACTACCAGGCCCCCGCTCCCCAGCACCACGCCCCCGCTCCTCAGCACCACGCCGCCCCTGCTCACCACGCTCCCGCTCCCCAGCACCACGCCGCCCCCGCTCCCCAGCACGGTTACAACATGCAGGCTTAGAACCCTCAGGTTAACTACAACCAGGGCATGTACTCCCAGTACAACGTTGAGCAATTGAACGGATACTCCCAGCACCAGGCCCCTCAGGTCGTGCACCAGCAATCCCACTCTCACCAGCAGCACGCCGCTCCCGTGCCAGGTTACACCGCCCCCGTCCAGCAGCACGCCGCTCCCGTCCAGCACGCCGCTCCCGTCCAGCACGGATACCAGGCCCCCGCCCAGCACGGTTACACCGCTCCCGTCCAGCAGCACGCCGCCCCCGCCCCCCAGCACGGTTACAACATGCAGGCCCAGAACCAATAAGTTAACTACAACCAGGGCATGTACTCCCAGTACAACGGTGAGCAATACAACGGATACTCCCAGCACCAAGCCCCCCAGGTCGTGCAACAGCAATCCCACGGACACCAGCAGACTGGCTACGGCTACTCTGCTCCCCAGCAAACCGGATATGGCTACGGTG
>JAAEQF010000187.1 GCA_024231695.1 FCB group bacterium | reverse complement strand
CTTTGGGGGGAGTTTGAAGATCTGGCTCTTGTGGGCCACAAAACAGGGGGCAAACCCGCCGCTCGTTTCCGAACAGAGGCCGATGATCATGCCCGGCGCCAGATTCCCGGCAGCATAGTTTTCACAGGCCCCCAACATGCCGGAGGCGCAGGGCCTGCACACCGGGTCGATCCCCCTGGGCGCGCAGGAAAGGGCAGGCGCGATGGCCGCCACGTCGCCCACGGCTATCCCGTCCGCGTCAGGGCCTGTCTCCACCACCTCCCCGCAGATCTCATGCCCCATGACGCAGGGCAAAGAGGTGAACGGACTGGCCGTGGGCGAGTCCCTCAGCAAGAGCAGGCTCAGGTCGCTTGCGCAAAAGCCGGTCATGAGGGTTTTGACCTTGACCCATTGAGGTGAGGGCAGCTCAGGCTCCGGCATGTCAACGAGCTTCACCGTTGCCAGGGGCCCGGAATAGAAGAGGCGCCGGTTCAAAGGCCCCAGGGCCTTCAGGGTAAGCCATTGGGGGATGGAAGCGGAAAATACAAGCGCTTTCATGGGTCACTCCATCTTGAACCCTTCCACAAACTGAAGGGTGGCCGGGCTGACCACAGTGGGATCGGTCAGCACATTGATACAGGCGGGCTTGCCTGACGCAAGGGCCCTT
>JAAEQF010000186.1 GCA_024231695.1 FCB group bacterium | reverse complement strand
TGTTACCTTAAACATATTAGACTCCTTTTTACTATCTAAAGTTAATTTACAAGCAGCACCACAACGGCCTGCATCCACTATTGCCAAATGATTTGCTCTGATATTCCTCATCACAAATTCATATTTCTTTCCAGAATCCTCACCAACTTCAGGGATTAAATCACGATGATAACCTACTGATACTTCATTCTTCCCATCCTTAGCCTTAATAATTTGTTTAGCATCAGTAATCGTTACAAGACCTCCAAGATGTGCTTCATCTTTTTTCTTGACATCAGATACTGAACCCATTTGTAACTTTTTTACGTTCTTAACAGAAACAAAATCTTTAGGATGATCATCAGTAACTACTAAATTTGCAAAGCTCTTTATACTCTCTGGATGAAAAACTTCCTCTGGTGGTCTATAAACACCAATTAATTCTAAGGCCCTATCAAGTAAACCTAGCTCAAAACCATAGTATTGCTGAACTCCGGTTCTAGCCAAAGTAACTTCCGCTGTAAGAAACCCTG
>JAAEQF010000185.1 GCA_024231695.1 FCB group bacterium | reverse complement strand
GCCTGTCCCTATGCATAAAAGATCTACAACTGGGTAATACGTCAGAATCGTCACAATAACGATTCTGTATTCGGCCCGAAGGGCCAGGACGGAAACTGGGGACGGAAACGACGGAAACTGGGGACGACGGAAACTGGGGACAGGCGTTACATTGGACGAAAGTTAGGGACAGGCACTGCTTTGAGAGTGGGGGTGAAAATTAAGCGATGTTGTGCTTGAGGCGTTAGGTGTTTTTATTGGCGGCGGTCGATTGAGGTGATTTATGTGGAGAATGTTGCGGTTGACTGGATTGCGATGAATTATATGGGAGAAATGTGGTGATTATGCGATTTGTTGGCGGGAATTGATTGTCGGGGGTGAGGTTTTTGGCTGGATTTTATCATGAAATATATTATTGCGAAGGCGGTTGCTGTGTAACAAGCTGATGTTCCAT
Organism: FCB group bacterium; assembly: GCA_024231695.1. Classification (GTDB taxonomy): domain Bacteria; phylum Zixibacteria; class MSB-5A5; order GN15; family JAAZOE01; genus JAAEQF01. The sequence continues at coordinate 1,020 of JAAEQF010000185.1, read as the reverse complement.
AGTTTGTTGGAGCAATTGGCCGTAGACTCGCGGTTGATTATAGAGCAGCTAACCGGTTTCGCGGGGTTTGTTGAGGATGAAGTTGGGGCAGTTGTCTGGTTGGACGGGAGTGATCGGGCGTTTGTGGAGTTTTTGGATGTCTTGTTTTTTTATCATTTGCAGGATGAAATTTGCGGGGCCGAGGATCAGGCCTCTGACGAAGTAGGCGAACTGGTCCAGGTACACGCCGGGGGTTGGGTAGCCGGCGGCGATTTCCATCTCCCGGATCCGTTTGGGGATCTTGATCGGGCCTCTCATATCTTGTACATCGCCGCGATAGTAGAGCCGGTAGCGGTATTCCTTTAGCAGCATACGCTCTGATTTCGTCTTGCCGAAAATCTCGCCCAGGTCCATCAGCCAGTCGGCCCGGCCTTTGTCCCGCAGATAAATTCCCGAACCCTCATAATCTTCCGGCCGCTGCACGATCTTGGCCCGCACCGGGTTCAAATTCACATACATCATGCAATTCTGCACATCCTTGAGCGTGGCCAGGATATTCGACTGGAACCGCGACGCCCAAAAAGCGCCCCGCCGGTCGTGCGTTTTGTTGAACCATTTGGCGAACTCGCCGTCCAGCACGTGCAGCAGCTTGGAAAGATCGAAAAGTCGTAGTTCAAACTTGTCCCAGTCCTCTTGCTTGAGAAAATGGGAATTGATGTAGGACTCCGAATACAAAATCTCCGCCCGCCGCCGGAGCTCCGCCGGCGACAGTTTTCGCTGCTTGTCCATCTGCGTTATGAAGTGATAATGGTTGCCCATAACGTCAAACTCAACGATCGTGCAGCAAAAAGCCGAGGCGTAAAACTTCAACATTCCAATAAACTTTTCTCGCACAATCGAGTCGTTAAGCGGATAATAATCCGGCGAACCGGCCACTCGATTATAACAATGATACCGCCCGATCTGCTTTTCCAATTTCATCCGCGCCATCCGCGCCATCATAAACCCCTTTCATTAATCCATACGCCAAAAGTATAAACG
>JAAEQF010000184.1 GCA_024231695.1 FCB group bacterium | reverse complement strand
TGCAAAAGCGATGTGCTGGTTGAAATACTTGGAAAATACTTTAAAGGTATCATTGGCACCTTGCATAACAGTGGCCGTTATACCCATCCCAGTTGAATTTGCCCATTTGGCCGGCATGTAAGGATTTGTAAATAAATAACATTTCATTCTATTCTGTGTGGTTTTATTGTATAATTCCATTGCGGGCAGACCGCGTGTCTTCGTAGCTTAAGCAATTTCATCTCGGCATCACTTACACGAATTCCTGTTCGGTATGTTTTTCCTGTCAATCTGGCACAAACTTTCAAACCGCTATTAGTTACAGTCGTGCGGATCAATCGTAGAAATAACTCCAGGCTTCGCAATGGAATACCGGCCCAATGGCAACTGATCGGGCCAAAAAGTCGATGCTCCACTGGATTCCATTTTGATGCACCACTTGGGAAATGACATACCGTTACTTTTAGGTTGAATGCATCGGCGATTTTATCCTGAAGCTGTTTCTTGAAATGTCGCGGGCGATAACCATTACTGCCGCCTGCATCAGCAAGGATGAGTAGTTCGTTCGCCTGACCATACTGCTTCCTGCCATGAGCAATCCACCATTGTCGGATAGAATCAACTGCAAATTGGGGCGTGTCGGACGAAATGCCGACATGAACAAATCCATGGTTGCGGCCCACATCGTACACGCCATATGGAGCCACCTTACACAAGGCATCTTGCGGAAAATCATGTGCATTCACTTCAATCGGCTCTCGAACCCATGTTTGCCCCGGATTCTTAAAGTCGCCGATCTGTACTTTATGTTTCGTATCGACACTGACCACAGGCAAACCATTCCTGAGAAATCGTCTTTTTTGCTTCAGAATATAGCAAAACTGACGATCACGATCAGGATGCGGTGGGCCTGTGAAGCGTTTACGGTTCGCTTTCAGGCTCAATCCAGTTTTTTTAACAATCGAATCACGGTTACATGTGAAACATCGTGGCCAGACTTTTTCATCGCCGTGGCTAATTTACGGCTTGTTCGATTGACCCAACGATCATCCGATGACGGATCCCCTGCGGTTTCGTCCTCTATCAGCTTTTTGAGATCGTTAAGTATATCCGGGTGCGTTTTCTCAACCCGCTTTCGCCCACCACCGGATCGCCTTTGTCGCTGGCAATCCCAGTCTATCTGGCCATTTTCCAATTCCTGTCGTGCTTTATGAAGGGTCGGTTGTGATAGACCGGCAATCTCCCCAGCAATTTTCATGCCGCCGTAGCCAAGTTGTGTAGCTAATAGGGCCGCATTCCACCGACGGATATTCTCCGGCATTCTGTCCAATAGTCGCCTGAATGTTTTCCGCCATGTTTTGCTTTGAACCGATTTCTTCAACATATCCCCTTGGGGAATGGACGCCTTATATGTTTTTATTGTACTCATATTGCCTCTATCGGCAACTAGGAGAATAAAACATTATTTATTTACAAGTCCTTTGTATACGAAACTTATACTGAGTTCTCATTTTTATGAGAATTATAAACGGGCAAATTATCTCATATTGCCAATATTATTTACAGCGTGATTATTTTTTATTGATCATA
>JAAEQF010000183.1 GCA_024231695.1 FCB group bacterium | reverse complement strand
CGATCTGACCGTTTCGGAGCAGTTCAATATCCGTTTAATGGTCAATCCAGAGATCGAGGATGATTTCCGAGTGGCCGAGTGGTGGTTGAGTTTTCAATATACACCATAGAAAGGGACAAAGTCCCTTTCTGATGTGTGTCCGAAAGCGCCCGGGCTTATCCACTCGGGCGCTGTTTTTTTCATTCGACGCAACCACAGTGGGCCGCCGGGCCATCTTTGAAAATATGATTGATCAGATAAACCGGGTCGCCGATATTGATGGCACAGTCGTAGTTGGCGTCGCCCTCTTGGTCACAAAAAGGCGCCGGGCCGTCTTTGAAGATGTAATTTATCAGATAGACCGGATCGCCGATATTGACGGCTTCGTCGCCATTGGCGTCACCGGGCAGATCACAACAATCGCCGACGATAATGTCCTGCCAGAAGCCACTGCTGGTGCCGTAATTATCAGAACTGCAATCACCAGCGGCCGGTTGACCGGAAGTGGCATTGAGATCAAAATTGGCCGATTCGCCACGCATCAATCCTCCGCCGGAAACCGCCTGCCAGCCGATTTTCAGACTGTTACTAAAGGTTCGGGTGGGCGGCGGAGCCACTTCTTTTAAATCGGCGGCAGCTTTTTGCTTTTCAACCGTCTGCGCCGTTTTGACTACCTTGGCCTTTTCCGTTTCGGCAGCAATACCGGCTGAGGCAAGCAGGCAGATAAGCATCACCGCTGTGTATAAGATTTTCATCTTTCTTATCCTCCGCCGGTTTTACTGTTTATCCGCAGTCAGTTTTTCGAGCATTTTCTTCATTTCGACAAGTTGTTTTTTGATCATTTCGTTTTCGGTTTTCAGGTCTTTGACCGCTTCCACCAAAACCGGCGTCAACCGGCCGTAATCGACCGAGTAATAGCCGTCCTTGTCGATCATCACCAATTCGGGAAACTCCTGTTCCAATTCCTGGGCGATGAAACCCACCTGCCGTTGATCGGTGAATTTGTGTGTCGGAAAATCGTCTCGGTTCCAGTTGAAATTGACACCGCGAAGGCGGCCAATTTTATCCAGTGCGTCTGAGACTTCTTTGATATCGGTTTTATAGCGGGCGTCCGAACAGGCACCGATGGTCCCGGTATAGCAGATATTGCCAACAACATGTAATTGAGCGCTTGGGTTGTTGGTTCCGATGCCGACGCCATTGGAGGCTTTAATTATAAATTGGTTGGCAGCGGTCGAGGAAAAATCGCCCGGTGAGGTATCGGCCCAGACAAATGTACCCATACTGTCGGCTTTGGCTCTATTCCCGGCCGCGAAACTGCCATCTCCCCCGGCACTATTATCCATTCCTCCGGCAACAGTGCTGTTACCTCCGGCCGCTGAATTACCCGAACCGCCACTAACGAGACTATTGTCTCCGCCGGCCGTGTTACCGAACCCGCCGCCGACAAAACTGCCGTTACCGCCGGCGATGTTGTTATATCCGCCAACAATCGCACTTCCGGATTCGCCGGCTTTATTGGCGCTTCCGCCGCAGACGACACTATAGGAAGCAGCAGCCGTATCGGCCCAACCACCGCCGACTGTGCTGAAATTACCGCCGCTTCTGTTGTGTTCGCCGCCAGCGATGGTGTTCCTATCGCCATTGGCAGTATTATTGGTGCCGCCGCCGATGGTGCCGAATGAGCTATTGACATCATTATTTCTTCCGCCGCCAATTGTACCACCATCGCCATCCTGAACGGTATTATTGTCGCCCCCACCGACTGTTGCGCTGTAGGGGCCGCTGGCGATATTATTCACTCCCCCGCTGATAGTGCTTGAATAGGCGCCAATTGCGCTGTTGCTTTTTCCTCCACTAACCGTATTACCGTCGCCGGCGGCGGTATTACTCTGTCCACCACCGACAGTACTACAGTATGCGCTGGCATTGTTTTGTTCGCCCCCGCCTACATTGCTATGTTCACCATTGGCTGTATTTGTGGTGCCACCGCTGACAGTACTCCAATCCCCTCCGGCAGCGTTATTGTCGCCGCCGCCTATAGCACTTAGACCTCCAGTGGCATTATTGGCATGTCCGCCGGCAATAGAGGCGTAAACACCGCCGGCCGTGTTTTCATATCCACCTGAGATAGTAGCTCCATCCAAAGTGGCGTGATTTGTACCCCCGCCACCGACCGTACTCTGAGTAGCGCTGGCAATATTATCCGCCCCGCCACCGATACTGCTTTGAGTTCCGCTGGCGATATGGTTTTGCCCGCCGCCGATAAAGCTGGTTGTTCCCTCGGCACTATTATTGGAACCTCCACTAACGGTGCTCTCCGATCCGCTGGTGGTATTACTATAACCGCCGCCGATGAAGCTCCAAGATGCTTCGGCAGTATGGCTCTCGCCGCCACCGATGGTGCTGAAATAACCGTCGGTGACACTAAAGGCGCCCAGATTTACCTGAGTATAGGCATTGGAACCATTCATAGAACCTCCGCTATTGCCGCGAGTGAGGCCCCAGAAATCGTTTGTCGAGATAATCTCATCGGCTACCGTCCAGAGGGAACTTCCTCCGGCAGAGGCTCTTGCGTATTCAGCCGTATCCGCATTGGCAGCCAGATAGGAAAAGGGCACGGCCGCCAGTTGCATGCGCGGCGACATTTCGTCATCGGTCCCAACTTTGACTCCCAAATATCTGCCGGGAGCATAAAAAACCGTATCCGTCAATGGTGTTATCGATCCCAATAAGACATTGAACAGACCTTCAATGACAACTACCGATGGATTGGTTTCCGCCCATTTGGAATTGCCGCCGGTGGAATCGTCATAAATAGTAAAAATCATGGAAACGGTCGTGTCCACCGGTGCGCCGGCGTTATCGGTCAACCAGCCCTGATAATTGATCACCTGCGGGACTTCGGCCGAAGTGAAAGCGGCAAAAAACATTATCACCAGAGCCAACACCAGATTACTTAGCTTATACATGGTGCTCTCCCTCCTGATTTACTGCGTAGTATATGGTTTGGCGTAATTTTTGTTTGAGTCCGGGCATAATTCACGCCCGAATCCCAATTGAAATATTATATTGCACAATGAAGTTTGTCGGAGATGTCTGCAATGTCTAATAGTATAATATAGCTTGTAGCTTCATATTGTCAATGGAATTAATTACTATGGCCAGTTTACCGATTGATGATAGCATAAAAAAACGCCCGGGCCTGTCCACTCGGCCGCCTTTTTATGTTCTCTTGATGGTCGTCAATCAACACATCCGCAGAGAGGCGTCGGGCCGGATTTGAACACATAGTTGATCAGAAAAACCGCATCGCCGACATTGAGAGCACAGTCGGCATTTGCGTCGCCTTCGTCAAGGCAGG
>JAAEQF010000182.1 GCA_024231695.1 FCB group bacterium | reverse complement strand
GTGGAACAACGCCATATATCTTCACTCTCTATCTCTGTCAAACCGAACGCAGCCTCCCGGACTATCTTGCGCATACTGAAGGTTCTTACCCTATTCCAAGGACAAACAACATCGCATAATCCGCATTGAAAGCATCTTTTAAAGGCTTCTCCACCGCTCTCTTTTATAACGTCGATGATCTCTTTGTAGTCGGCTACATTCTCCAATGTGTTTCTTAGCCTCTTCTTGTTTAAGCCTTGATGATTGAGCGTCTGTTCAGAAACGATTTAGCCCTTCCTTGACTCCGACATTCTGGCAACGGTATCCATGATCTTGTCCAATCCATATTTGTTTGCCAGGGCTTCCAATCCGATTTCCATCTCCTCCAGGCTTTCTTCTTCGTCCACTTCCTCTTCCCTTTCTTCGTAAATCAGGGCATCATTCAAGCACCACTTAACACACAAGGGTTCTTCTTCACCTTCACACATATCGCATTTCAGAGGGAGACCGGAATCGGGTTCTTTGAAATCGTC
>JAAEQF010000181.1 GCA_024231695.1 FCB group bacterium | reverse complement strand
TAAAAAGAAAAAACTCGCGCTCTACCCCGGGACTTTCGATCCCATCACCAACGGCCATATTTCGCTGGTCGAAAGAGCCTTGGGACTATTCGACGAATTGATCGTGGCCGTCGCCCAAAGTTCGACCAAAAAAACACTATTCACCGGCGATGAACGATTGGAAATGGCCAAAAAATCACTAAACGGCATGGAACGTGTCCGCGTGGAAACTTTCGATAACCTGCTGGCTGAATATGCTCATGCCCAGGGCGCCTCGGCTATCATCCGCGGCCTGCGAGCTATTTCCGATTTCGAATTCGAGTTCCAGATGGCCCTGATGAACCGTCGTATCGCTCGCGAAGTCGAAACGGTCTTTTTGATGCCGGCCCTGTCCTGGGTTTATTTGTCTTCGACGATTGTTAAGGATGTGGCTCGCAATGGCGGCGATGTTTCCGACCTGGTTCCCGAAGCGGCTCAGGCAATGCTCAAGAAAAAATTCGGGCAGTGATATTGATGTATGGCAAAGCTATTGCTGAATTTGATAGCTCTCCAAATGTTTTACTACTTGCTTTCCACCAAAATAAATCATTGCTCCGGGATCATGAATCTTCTTGACCATCCCAATTCCAGGAGCATAGAAGTATGAGTCATACATTGTATATACATCATATACTTCACAGACATAGAGATAGCACGAAAACGTCCCGGCAGGGACCTCAACCAGTGTGTCTTTCGATATCAGAGTCATTCGGGTGCCCAGCCATGAGTACTGGGGATACGGTGAAAATCCGTACTCGTCGCCAACGACAGCCGGATGTTTTAGGAACAACTGCTCCATCCCATTGATTATATTCCAAAGGCCATCATCTTTGTTCTGAAAATATCCTCCTCCATCCACATAGTACCAATATTCATCATCCCTCAGAACTGAATCCTTTATAAGAACTGTATCATAGCTTATTTCTACATTGTAGTATAATGAATCTCGGGAATCGACGCGATACACCCATTGGTTGCCGATAGCCAACGGCATCAAATCTTCATAATCTGTGGAAATTGACCACCTGTAATCGTCACCCATTGTATTTCCGGCGGTATCGGCAATACATCCACATACGATTATTTCATAGACTGTATCGCGCATTAAGATGGAGTCCGGAATAAATATTACCGTCTCGTCGCTGTAACTAAGTGATCCACTCACATGTGGATCAAGGTAGATATTGGAAAGGTTGATTGTTGACTCATCCAGAGGTTCGGAAAAGATAACCGATATTGTGGTTGAGTATGGAATCACCGTATCGCCATCGGCCGGATTAATTGACAAGATGTATGGCCGGATCGTATCCGGTGGTGGCGGGGGCGGAGGTGCTTGTACGGTACTGAAATCCAGCCGGTAATGATCCTCCATCCTATTCCCGGCCATATCGGTAACGGTAAGTAAAACATAAACCAGATAATCGCGGCCCTGTTCCAGCGTATCGAGGGGAGTCAGTGTCGCCGTTTTATTATCATAATTCACCGTGGCCGGTATGCTGTCGGAAAAATAAAATGTCGCCTCCGTAATCGTCGCCGGATTCATATCCTCCGAAAACAAAACCTCGATAGCGCAATCCACTGCCACATATGATTCACCCCGCGCGGGCGAAGTGGAAATTACAAAGGGCAGAGTAGTATCGGCCTGAGGTTCTTTTTCATCTTCAACAGGAATGCTGTCAGTAACGGTATTGGTTTCCGCCGAACAGCTATAAATAAACGGTATCAATAATATGAATAAAAAACGCCTCAAGGAAACCTCCCGACCTTGAAAGACAATAAAAGCTGTGCGCAACTGATTATAATATAACAAAAAACCGGATTTATTCCAGCGTTAATCCGATCAGCGTTTCTTTGTACTGCAAATATCCGGTTGTCTCATCACCGTTGAAATACATCTCGTAGAGCACTCTCCCCACACCGGGAGCCACATAAGTGTAGCCCCATTCGAGCGTCGGGGATTGGGCTCTGTATTTATAGCAAAGATAAGTCCCCAAACCAATCGTTACCGTATCGCTGATCGAAAGCAAATCCTTGGGATACGAACAGACGTTACAATAAAAAGTATCCCCCGGCTGACCCGGATAAAGGTAAATCCCCTTGGCCTCACCATAATTTATTTCGCCCGCCCATAATCCGTCATCGCGGTTTATGTACTTAGCCGGCGGATCCAGATACCAGGTTTCGCTGCCAATGACCGTATCGCGCACAATCTGCATATCCGATGTGTCAACAGATATTAAACTGTCGTCGAGATTATACAATCTATATTCGTAGGTCCAGGTATTGCCCACCGCCAGCGGTTGAATTTCGCAATCGGCGCCGGCTTCAAAACAGGCAGCATTGCCTGGAACAGGCGGTGTCGGATTCGTCCCATCGTCGTCGCCGCAACCGAAACAAAGAATGGTAATCAAAAACAGGGCCAAGCGTTTCAAGGGTATTCCCTCCCCACAAAAATTAGTACAGCTAAATATATACAATACTCAGAACTGATGTCAGCGACGGGATGATTGAAAATTGAAAACTTACTGCAGATCGAAGCTCTTTAATTCCCAGAACCCTTGGCGGACCAACGGATCAGCGCTCGCGTTCCAGTAGGTCTCAAAACGAATGGGGCCGATATTGGGTGAATAGAAATAATTAACCAGGGTCGAACTTCCGGCAATACGGCGTTCATACATATAACAGCTAAAAGTCCCGGCCGGAACGGTGATGGAAGTATCGATCGCCTTGACGACGATTGTTTCACTGGTAATCGGGTTGGCCGTGTACGACTGCAAGGCGGTGGTTGGATATTTCAAAAACAGATAAGAACGATTGTCGCTGGTTCGCCGATGAAGGCCGTCGGCTTGATTGATATACAGATCCTCACTTTGGTCAATATACCATCGTTCGCTGGATATAATCGTATCGCGCACGATCAACCGGGTCGTTTCATTGGAGGCATATTCATTGCCCTGAGCATCGTAATTCGTATTTTGCGCCGTCCAGTAGTTGTCTATACGAAGTGGTATGATGGCATCGCCTTCAGTGGTGAAACTCCAGATATAATCAGCACTCAGGGCATTGCCGGCCTCGTCCTTGATGGCCGTCGTTAATCTCGCCGTATATAAAAAGTTATCCTCAAGGTCCTGCGAGGGAGTCAAGGTGGCCGTTTTGCTTCCATAACTGACCGAACCGAAAACACCGTCGCTGACCAGGAAAGTCGAAGTGGCGATGGTCGAAGGATTCATGTCTTCGGAGAAAGTGGCCGTGATGGCATCATCGACAGCAACGTCGTCGGCCGCGTCGGCCGGACTGGTCGCGACTACCGTCGGCGGTGTGGTATCGGTAGTCACCGGCGAATCATCGCCGCCACCGCACCCGGCCAGAACCAGTAACGCTATTAAAATTCCAGCAATTCGCATAATAGTCTCAAACCGATGTAT
>JAAEQF010000180.1 GCA_024231695.1 FCB group bacterium | reverse complement strand
GTGCGAAGGTTTATCAAATCGTCTGTGTGAATCTTTTTACGGCCGGTTTTGCGGCAAAAGATTTCAACTGTAGGGCGCACGGTTATACCTCCAGGTCAAACCAGTCAACGACAATAACAATATCGCCTCGACTCCCGCCGATCGTCTCCAGGCTGATTTTCACCGGGTTGTTGCCGGGAAGCAAATAAAGCCAGAGTCCGGAGAAGTAATCTAACTTATTTTCACGACCGTCCAGCCACCATGCCTCGGTTCGGTCGCAATCGATCGTTACCGCCATTCCGTTATCGTCGGTCGGGGTTTCGTCTTCATCGATCCAAACTCCGGAAGTGTTTCGTTTGCCGTAATACATGACGCGCTCGGTTCGAAGATTTTCGATCGCAAGGTATCCCTGGCTTGCAGCTTTACTAAATACCGTCAAACGGGGAAAGGTCGTGACTGTGCCGCTATTAACGAGGTTTTCAATCTGGTGCCATGGCGATGCCGTAATCTCAAATGCCTTGATATTGTGATTGATCTTCCATGCCGGATTCGAGCT
>JAAEQF010000179.1 GCA_024231695.1 FCB group bacterium | reverse complement strand
AAGCTTTCCGAGCCGTACGACCTGGCATTTCTCGACACCGGCGGGCGGGAGACCACCACCTTCCGCTCCGCCCTGACCGCGGCCGATCTGATCCTGGTCCCGGTGATTCCAAGCGCCTACGACATCTGGGCCAGCGAAGACGTCTTCACGGTGATCGACGAGGTCACCGCGACCCGCGACGGTGTGAGGACGCGGGTGGTCTTGAACCAGGTGGTATCGCGAACCAAGATCGCGCGCGAAGCGCTCGACGCCTTGACCGACATGGCCGCGGAGCAGGGCGCCTTGCTTCTTGACAGCTGTCTTCACTTTCGCGTCGCCTGGAAGATGGCGTCGAGCGAAGGTCTGTCGGTAACCGAATACGAGCCCCGCGGGGCCGCGGCGAAGGAGCTCCGGTCGCTCTGCCGTGAGCTCGGGTTCGTAGCGGATCAAGTTTCATCGTGAGAGGAGAGCATTCCCCATCTGTTCTGATCCAGAGGCACGTATCAGTCCCGCGGTCCGGTGCCGCGGGTAGGTT
>JAAEQF010000178.1 GCA_024231695.1 FCB group bacterium | reverse complement strand
GGGCGGCAAACAGATATCCGATTACAGGCAGGCCGTCAATGATTGCCTGGCCCAATATATTGAATGTTTGCGCAATATAGACGGTGGCAATACCCAAGGCAAAAAGCCGTAGATATGATAGGACATCGGAAAAGACCTGGATTACATCAAGGAGCCCCAGTAGTCCCTCGGCAAATCTGACCAAGAGATTTTTGCTCGTCGAGGAGAAAAAGAAAACGACGACCAGGCCGATAATCATGCCGTACATGGCCGGCTGATTGTCTACGCCATGGGCCATGCGGCTGTTAAGAAAAAAGAAGGCCGACCATATGGCTACGATCCAGCCCAGCCAGGCCAGACTGCGGCTCATAATAAATTTAATAGCCATGGCCAGGCAGATATGGATCATACCGATGACTATGGAGACGATCATGACCTGGGTTTGCCCGGCGGTTGTGCTGAAATCAAGGACGGAATGTTTTTTTAGAAAATTATCATCGCTGAGTACTATACCGAAAATACCTGCTCCCAAAACGCCGAAGATAATCGTTGAGATGCTTACAATATACATAAGGCGAAAGAAGCGGACGGCAAAAGGACTTTGACTTTGGATCTTGCGGTGAAGATAGAAGGTCAGGCCGAGCAATACCACCCCGTATCCCAGGTCACCGATAATCATGCCGAAAAAGATGGCAAAGCACCAGAGAACGTATGGCGTCGAGATCGG
>JAAEQF010000177.1 GCA_024231695.1 FCB group bacterium | reverse complement strand
TGTTTCCCCTATGAAAGCCGGCGCACCGGCATTTATGCCGCCGGTTGCGTCCGTCGCCCAATGGGTATTGCCTCGGCCACGGAAGATGCCGCCGGAGCGGTCATGAAGGCGATCAATTGCATTGAACTCACCTCCATTGGCGCGGCCGTACATCCCAGGGCAGGGGACCTGACCTATCCTGAATTCAACATGCAGCGCTGCACCCAGTGTAAACGGTGCACCGTGGAATGCCCCTTTGGCGCCATCAATGAAGATGACGAGGCAAACCCCCTTCCCCAGCCTACGAGATGCCGGCGCTGCGGCGTCTGTATGGGGGCATGCCCTGAGAGGATTATTTCTTTTAAAAACTATTCCGTTCCCATGATCGGCGATATGTTAAAGTCAATTGAAGTCCCGGAAGAGGATGAGGAAAAGCCGCGCATCCTTGTGTTGGCCTGCGAAAACGACGCCTATCCGGCCCTTGATATGGCGGGACTCAATCGCATGACCTACAATGCCTGGGTAAGGGTCATTCCCATGCGATGCCTGGGATCGCTGAATCTGGTATGGATAGCAGACTC
>JAAEQF010000176.1 GCA_024231695.1 FCB group bacterium | reverse complement strand
GTAGAGGAGGAAGTCATCGCACCTGTGGAAGATGCAACTGAAACCCCTGTAGAAGAGGAGGTCATCGCGCCAGTGGAAGATGCAACTGAGACCCCCGTAGAAGAGGAGGTCATCGCACCTGTGGAAGATGCAACTGAGACCCCCGTAGAAGAGGAGGTCATCGCGCCAGTGGAAGATGCAACTGAGACCCCCGTAGAGGAGGAAGTCATCGCACCTGTGGAAAAAGCCGTCGAAGACGACACTGCAGTCGGCGATGAGGTTGTTGAAGAAACTGCTACTACTGATGATATGGCTTCCCCAGAAATTTCAGACTAGATTGACTCCTCTATGGCCGACATGTCTAACAATGATGTCGATGTCGAAGATACAAACAGCAACGAAGATGATTCGCTCACATTCCTTCCTTGATGAGCGATTCAGATATCATCAAAAGCCTTATGGAGCAGATAATAGCAAATCAATTGTGGACTGACTTTAGACGTTCTCGTCTCTTGAGCAGTCACTGTTAACAAATAAACATTATTCGAAATTAAACCCCGCTTTTTATCTTAAGATTTCTCTCTCTAACTAGTCTCCATTGCCACTGTAAATCAATCATTAATAAAACTCCCGCGAAACTACGATTAAACACTCTTCATGGGGTTTTGGGGTTTTGGG
>JAAEQF010000175.1 GCA_024231695.1 FCB group bacterium | reverse complement strand
TCGGAGTTTTCCGGAGTGCGAAAATCATTTTTCGCCTGCCGGTGAACGCCACGACGATACAATGATTTCAGGACTTTTCGAAGACTGGGGGTGTGGTCTGCGTGCTTTTTGACGGAGCCAACCAAGTGATTCACACCTTCCGGTTTCGATCCATGCCTCGGAGTTTTCCGGAGTGCGAAAATCATTTTTCGCCTGCCGGTGGACGCCACGACGATACAATGATTTCAGGACTTTTGGGCTTGGTTCTAACTTCGCCCATTTTTGCTAAATCGGCAGGCCAAAATTGGAACCAGATGTAGGGGCGGTCCGCGAATTGCGCCCCCTCGGTTTTCCTACAATCTCATCCCTTGCTCAGCCCGGGCGCCGAGAGAAGACTCGCTCTAATCGGATGTCAGCCAGGGGGAGCACCCATGATCTTAGCCGGTATATTTTTGCCCCACGATCATACCGGCGCAGGCGGTTCGGAACCGGGTCAACGTGTAGAATGCGCTCAGGTGTTGGCAATTTGCCGCCTTTTCTATATTCAACCGTCTATCTATAGGGCTGATTTCGCATTCGGAAATCATCCGGCAGGCGATATCCGCCCCCAGGAGCCAGTCCATTTTCAATCCAACAGCCTACGGGCGTAATTCACCAGAAACGAAAATCGAGAGGGCCGACATATGGACATTGAAAAGCGGACGTAAGCTCCTGAGCCGGACATTACGATTTAAAAACACAAATGCCAAATCAATATATCCGAGCATAATAAACCACTTGAAATCCATTTAACCAATTGATATTAAAGCCAAAATGTAGTTCAGATCTCTATTCCAAACTTTGAACGGGGAGTTGGAGTTAATATAATTTGAAATAGTACGGGACTTTTGAAGCTCGATTTGTTAAGCGGAAACAGAGCATTGCGTAACATGTTAATTTCCATACAGATCGGAGATCGAGCTTTGAATTCAGAAAACTATCAACCATCTTGGAGAGCACCTCGCACCAACTGGAAGAGGCCCGATGCAACCGCTAAAGTTTTTGAATTTGAGCGTGAAAAACATATTCGAAGCCAACGAGACTTTACAAAAGGATGTGGAATACCACGCTCCACACTGCGACATTGGATTGCCAGAAAAAACCGTATCGATGAATCACCAATCGTGATAAACTTCTTTGAAAGTCCTGAAGGCTTGGCAGTTTTGCACCGAATAGTAACGGTTGCTCATAAGGAATTCACGAAAAAAGGAACCGCAAGCATCCATAATGTCAGCAACTTTTTAAAGGAAACTGGGCTCTCACTGTTTATTGCAAGTTCTTATTCAACTCAATGCCGAGTGTCCAAACAGATGGATGAACTCATCGTATTGTTTGGAGATAATGAGAAAAGCAAGCTCGCCAAGGGGATGCCTGAAAAAAAAATCGGCCTTCTTGAAGATGAAACCTTTCATCCGAAAACGTGTCTTGTTGCCATCGAACCGGTTTCCAATTTTATAATTATGGAAAAATACGCCGAAAACCGAGAAAGCGCAACCTGGAATGATGCTGTAAAAAGCGCCCTGAAGGATTTGCCAGTGGAAATCATCCAGGTTACCGGAGACGAGGGGCGCAGCCTGGTGTGTCATGCCGAAAAAGGTTTAGGCGTCCATCATTCCTCGGACTGTTTTCATGTCATTCAAGAAATCGGAAAAGGGACCTCCGGAGCCTTGGCGTCGAAAATAAAAAAGGCCGAAAAAGAATATGAGACCGCGGTAAAACGAACCTCCAAAGCGGATGATCTCAAGGAAAAATTCGATAACGCCATCAAACGTCCACGTGGGCGGAGGCCAAATTTCGAAAAAAAGATACAGGAGGCTAAAGAACAAGAGAAGATGGCTGAAGACAGTTTAAATACGACTCGTGAGAATCAAGAGTCAGTCCGAAGTTCTAAAGCTGAAATCGGTCAAGTGTATCATCCCTACAATCTAAACTCCGGGGAACAACAGGATGCCCGGAAAGTGTCCGCTCTTTTAGAAGAATGCTTCGATAATATTAAGACCGGGGCGCGGGAGTTGTCGGATCGGTGTCAAGATCGAGTGAATAAAGCTCATCGAGTGGTGAAGAAGATGGTTGCAACGATCTCT
>JAAEQF010000174.1 GCA_024231695.1 FCB group bacterium | reverse complement strand
GCAGAAGAGCGTCCATTTTCTGGTGCGCATACAACGCTGCGAGACCACCAGCCCGGACCACTCCCATATGGTAGGCGGGTACCAACATGCTAGTGCCACCCGCCACCCTCACCAGCTGGTTCCGCAGCGCTGTGGAGATATGGAGAGAAAGATGAAAAAAACGGAGGAAGGGGCAAAAAAAGAAAGTGTTGTAGAGAGGACCAAGCCTCTTCCTCTTCCTCTTCCTCTTCCTATGGCCATATGGTCGCTATGGCCGCCATAGTCGCTATGGTAGCTATGGCCGCCATGGTCGCTATGGTCGCTATGGTCGCTACGGTCGCTATGGCCGTGGCCGCTATGGCCGCTGTGGGCTATGGCCGCTATGGTCGCTATTGCCGCTTAGCCGCCATGACCGCTATGGCCACCATGGCCGCTATGGTCGCTATGGCCGCTATGGCCGCTATGGCCGCTATGGTCGCTATGGCCGCTATGGTCGCTATGGCCGCCATGGCCGCTATGGCCACTCTGCTCGCAATGGCCGCCATGGCCGCTATGGCCACCATGGCCGCCATAATCGCTAT
>JAAEQF010000173.1 GCA_024231695.1 FCB group bacterium | reverse complement strand
TTTAGCGATTGCGGCAGGATAGGTCTTAAATGCCAATCCCGGTCCGTCAAGGGTGTATTGGGCGGAAATCTGATCTACCGAAGCACCCACCTGCGCCGCCAAGAAACCGACAGTTGAGAAAACCGTGATACCGGCGATAAATTCCACTGTAGAGTTGGACATACCGGTGATAAAAGCGTTGTTGGTGACATCTGCGTCATGATCGCGGTACGAAGCATATGTAATCAGTATACCGAATCCCAGCGACAGTGTATAAAATATCTGTGAATAGGCAGCTAACCAGACATTGGGATCGAGAAGTTTACTGATATCGGGGGTCAGGAATTGTTTCAGGCCGATTGTTGCGCCCTCAAGCGTTATTCCCCGGAACAGCAGTAATAATAGCATTCCTAATGCTATCGGTATCATTATCTGATTATAACGCCCCAGCCATTTAACGCCGCGGCTGATAATTGTCCATGTAGCGCCCCATGTAAGAACAAGACCGCCTAACACCCACCATAAGATTCCACCGAGTTCTTCGGGTCCCGAAGAAATCTCCAGAACTTCGTTGTTGAAAAATTCACTGGCTCCGGTCGATACCCATGCTAATGAAAACGAATGATAAGCGTAATTCCAGCACCATGCGATTACAACTGCGTAGTAGGTTGAGATTATCATCCCTACCAACAACGCTAACCATCCCAGCCATTCCATATCGCGATGGACTTTCTTAAACGAAGCCGCCGCCGAACCCTGCAGTTTCTGCCCGATTCCGGTCTCCAATATCAACAGCGGGATTCCTGCCGTTAGCAAAGCTATGAAGTAGGGGATAAGAAATGCCCCTCCGCCGTTTTTGAAAGCGATATACGGAAATCTCCAGATATTGCCCAGTCCCACCGCCGAACCTATTGTTGCTAATAGAAATGCCGTCCTCCCGGACCATCGTTCTCGAGTATCTGCCATACTTTTGCC
>JAAEQF010000172.1 GCA_024231695.1 FCB group bacterium | reverse complement strand
TTTTACCACACAACTCATTAATTTTAATAAAGAATATCTGAAGATATGTGGAATTTATTCCGGAAATGATCCCACGGGAAAAATCAAACGAATCTTGGCAAAGTTAGGACATTTTCAACTTGTCATTTAATTATATGACAAATTTATGAGAAATCCCGGACCAAACAGATCAGATATGGATGCCTTGTGCAATAGCGATTTCTTTATACTCTCGCTTAGGTATATGACGCCCGAAATTACAAAAAAAATAAAGGCCATGCCCGATTAAGGATATAGCCTTATTTGTGGTTGAAATATTTAATCTGTTCCTTTATATTTCAGCGTACACGTATTACCCGGCTTTATGAGCAAGGTGCAGACTCAGTCCGCATTGGGCAGTACGTCCGTCGGTGGGGCGGAATGGTTTGCATTGGGGAAAAGATATCGGTATCGGGATAAAATAAACTCGCCCGCTGCGCTGCAACACTTCATCCATTAAGGGCAGGTCAGACAGCTCCAAGAAGTTTAGGTAGATCACGACTCATAATATCCGATTGACAGCGTTTCAAGGAAGGAGAAATAAATGGCCCGAAAACATTTGAACAAACCGGCCAGCGAAGTGCGGGTGTTGCTCAGTCAATGTTTCAGGCCATGGGGGATCGACGACGAATACAACACTACGCTCCTGACGTACGAGGGGGCCAACTTCTCCTTCACAGACGGCATCTGGTCGCCAAGGGGGATCTGCAACGAGGTGGCAACCCATTTCATCGCGAACAACATCCCGGTTTACACTATGGTTCTTGATAATCCCTCTCTCGAGGAATTCCGCGACGAGTGCCGGAAGGGATACGACATCATCGGTGTCAGCTCAATGACCATGACGATCAAGAAGGCCAAGAAGATGATCGAGACCGCCAAAGAGGCTTGCCCCTCGGCCGTTACTATGATCGGTGGCTACGTGACCATCACCCCCGGAGTGGAGGATATCGGCGCCGATTACGTATGCCGGGAGGAAGGGGCGAACTTCATCCGGCGCTTTCTGGGCCTCCCGCCGGTGGACAGATACCGCAATCCCACGGGGCTGGCCGTCATCCAAAAAACGACCATCATGAACGATGCTATACCCAGCCCCCTCTTTAACTGGTATTATCTCTCCCTGGGTCTCGGATGCCCGCGGGGCTGCCACTTCTGTGCTTCCTCGCACTACTACAACAAGCGCTACATCCCCCTGATCAAGACCGGCGAAGAGGTCTACCAGGCCATGATGGAATCGAGCGAAGGCCTGCCTGAACGGAGGTTCGCCGTCTTCGAGGACAACTTCTCCTCCCATAAGAAGCGCAACTATGAACTCTGGGAGCTGGCGCGGGAAGAGCTTGAGAAGCCCTTCTTCTT
>JAAEQF010000171.1 GCA_024231695.1 FCB group bacterium | reverse complement strand
TAACTTCCGGATTTATCAACGTTGCAGGAAAAAACAGCTTTTCCGTCATCAGAGGCGTCCAGCGAAACGTATCCGGAATAGTCCTCAACGGCAATAAGGCCGCTCGGATCCATGAGATAACCGGGAGGGTATCCACCGGCTTCAAAAGCCTGGTAATAAATAGTTAGATCACCGGGTAGGATAGACGTAGTTTGTCCCGACCAGACCATATGAACCATATCGTTGACCGGATGAAAACCGATTTGACGACCCATGGAACCGATATGCTGATGGTCGAATGTCGTGGTTCCTACTTGATATCCGGGCGATTGCGTCGGGACCTTTCCCAGGGAAGGCTTTGGAGTTATCGGACTTCTATCGGTTGCCAAGGCGGGAAGTTTCGGAAAGGCGTAATGAGGAGCGCGATCCAGTTTGAAATAGTCCTTCGGCGCTTTTGGGGCCGGTGCACCGTAAAGTCCGGCGGTGCCGAAGAGCATTAAACATGAGGTGATTAAAAGCGGTTTGATAAACCGGTTAAACATTGGATAATCCCTCCTGAGTTATGGCAGTAATCTTATTTTATAAGTCGCTACTAAGGTAATACATGTGGGTGTGCCTATACCGAAATATTCAATTTCGCTAAATCATGCAACCTATTTCAATATTACTCGATTTCGTTTCATTCGATTTTCAGTTATTCAACCAGGCATGGTTGCCGCCCGTTCTTGAATATGTAATTGATAACGCTGACCGCATCGCCTACGTTAATAGCCTCGTCGCAGTTGACGTCTCCGGCTTCCAACGGAACCGGGGGCGGGCCGTTTTTGAAAATGTAATTAATCAGAAAGACGGCATCGCCAACGTTGATAAAGCAGTCATTATTGACGTCGCCTGTGCGGGAAGTGAAAACAACCCGGCTTTCAAATTCGGAGAATTGAGTTTTCAACTCGTCGTAATAAGCATAAATGACCACCGCCGACGAATCCCCGATATGATTCAAGTCGGCTGTGCATATCTGGACGTCGATGGAAACGGGTGAGTAGACCGGGTAAGAACTCGGCAGCGAACCGACGGTTACCGTCCAATCCGGTGCTTCGGATACGTAATATTCGATACTTTGGATAGGTACGCTGTCGAGTTGGATGATCATTTCATAGCAAACGTTACTGTCAACCTTGCACGGTTGGTGTTGTTGGAAGCAGCGATCTCCAATAATCGGATCCGGGCAGCAGCCAGTGGTGACTTCGGCATACAGGCAGCGACCGTCCTCATCGAGAATAGTATAAGGTACTGAAACGGAATACACCTGACCGGATTCGACAAGGGTATCGGGCGTGAGCGTTTCGATCGGTTCGATATCATTGGAACCGGATTCAAACGGCGTGGCATAAAACTCGACTATTTCGATCCGACAGGCATGGGACGGATTGTTGTTGGATAAATTTAGTCGGAGTTCAATCTCATCTCCGGCCTCGGGCATCGATTCCGGGATAAAGGCGAAATCGAAACCCAGCAGTTCGCAATCGGGCAAGGGCGTGCAGGAATGACCAAGGTGACCGCTGAAAAGGGTAATGTCATTGTAATTTATGACACCATCGCCGTTGTAATCATTGTGTAAAGTGGAATCATAATCGGCGTCCATTGTTACCAGAAAATCCCCGTCGGCATCAAGCATTCGAACCGGGACGGTGGCCAATAGCCCGCGAGGAAGGTAAATATTGGCATAACAGCCAAGGTCGCTGTTTCCGCCTTTCATATAAAATGTCTGGATGCCGTCTTCCCATGACGACCGGGCGGTGAGGGTCGTGAATGTTTTGCTGGAGCCGGCACACGGTTCGTTGTCGTTACAACCGACAAATTCGATAGTGGCCGCTTCCCAGCCCACCGGCTCGCCGTATTGATTGCGCAGGTAAACATGAAAGGGATGATCTCCGGCGGGACAGACGATAATAGCCGGATCGGTATAACTGCTGTCCAGCGAAGATTTACACCCACCCGACACAACACTCGTTTGATTACAGGTATCGGTGGCCAGTTCCGGCCTGTTTTCGAGAGTGAAGAAGATATACGCCAGCAAATGTGAGGCATCTGTAATATCTACCTGGCAATCATTGTTCACATCGCCCAAGGCCAATGGTCCATCATAGGGGAGACCCTCGCAGATGAACCTTACAATACTGATAGCGTCGAGGACAGTGATCTGGCCGCTGGTATCCACGTCGCCGACTCGAATATACTTGTAATTGGTGGTTACCGTTAAGTGCACCGGAAGAGTATCCGGGGAAGTTGAAGCCGCCGAAGTAATGATGATGTCAGCCTCCCAGATCGAGGGATCGGAGGAAAGAGTACCATTGTCGTTCAGCGAAACATTAATTGTCGTCCAATTGGTCGATGGTGATGGTGGAATACTGCCACTCATGGCGCTCATGTCGATCCAATTGCTGCCATTTTCATACTCTATCGTGGCCGTCCAGTTCAATGCTGTATTACCGAGATTAAATATGGTCAGTGTCGTGTCCAGCTGCGTTCCCGGCAGGGTGTGCGTGGAGTCGTTATAAGAAACCGGTTCAAACGAAGTTCGCGGCAAGTGATCGATGGTTCGGCAGGGGATACGCAAATGCATAACCGGATTTACACACCAGGTTCCTTCGCCCAATGGAATGCCACCGGCATCCTTGTCGTTGATGTAAAGGATGTCAAGCGTATCCGGCGCTCCATCATAAACCATACCGTAGCGGACCATACTCGACCAGTGATCGCTGTCGCAAAGATTGCTGTCGCAGTCAGGAGTGCGTGTCTGAGTGAGGTTTTGCGGCTGGTCCCAGGTGAGACCGTTGTCGTCGGAACCGCAAAGGAAAAGCTCGCCGTTGGCGAAACCGCCCTGCGAACAATCGCTTAAGGCCGCTTCGTCATTCGGATAGCCGAATTGAGTCCAGAGGGCATAGAGATTGCCGTCGCATTGCGATATGGACATTTTGGCAATATTCATATCCCAGGTTCCCGGATGACAAGCGTAGATCAGATCATAGCGAGCCTCGGTAACGATTGATGAGCCATTCGTCCAATCCCAATGCATCAAACGACAGCGATAATCATAATAATTTATACTGTCATACAGCTCACGGGCATTCCAGAGAATATGCAGAGTCCCGTCATCGGCATAGACCGCCGCCAGATCGGTGAATGCTCGCCAGAGAGAATCTTCGGTATAATTGGTGACGCAAATCGGAGCGTTCCAGTCTGCACCCTGGTTTTCCGACAGCATATACCAGACGTCCAAGTCCGTTTGTCCGCCGGAACCCTCGTCCTCGCCGACACGATCATCCGTATAGACAATGGCCACGGAATCGGAGCCTTGATTGGCCACTATCAGATAACCCAGGTTGGTGACCGTTTCCAATCTCCGACCGTTATCCCAGTCGGCGATCCCGTCGATAACCTTGCGATACATAATCAGATCATCGCTGCCCTGCATAACATGAGACAGCACGTAGACCACTTCTTCAGTGCCATCATGGACTTCGATCTGCGGCCAGATGGTTTCTAATGGATTTCCGAAGGCGTCCTCGAAATACCAATCGGCGAGGGAATCGGGCTTGAGATAGATTTCACTGAACAATCCAAGACCGGGAAAGTAATCCCGGTAGACCACGGTCCAGTTATGCCGCGGATCGCCGGCCGAATCGGTGTGACAGGCAAAAAACGTTGGGCCAAAGTAGCTGCCTGTCACATCAATAGACACATAACCGGAATAGTCCACGGTCTTTATCTCGCCTGCCACCATAATGTATCCGGGCGGAGAATCTTCAGTATCATAAGCCTGATAACGAATATTACGATCACCGGGGATCGAATAATCAGTTTGAGACATCCAAACAAAATGAACCATATTATTGAACGGATGGAACGCAATCTGACGACCCATCGAGCCGATATGCTGAAGATCATAGGTTGTCTCACCTACCATAATACCGGGTGATGATGTAGGAATCAAACCCAATGACAACGCTGGGGCGCTTTCTTTGTTGATCCCCCCGAGGGGACCGTGTTCTATCGGAATCGCGTATTTGGGAGCTTGTTTAATATTGAAATAGGTCTGTCGAGTCGGTTTGTCTGAACCGCCGATCAGAATAGCGGTCAAGAATAAAGTAATTACTGCGGTAATTAAAAATAATCTTGAGAATTTTCTTGGCATCGCATCTCCTCCAAATGGATTGGAACCGTTTATTTCAAAGCGATTGGATGCAGGATAATTGAGTCGAACCGGTTCTAATATAGTATTTATAGTAGAATTATGCAAGTAATATCACGGCAGAAGAGAAATGGATAATTATTGAAAGAAGATCAATAAAAAAAGCCCGCCTGAAACAGACGGGCTTGGGTATTGTCTTGAATGACAGCCGGGAGTGAAAACAAGAAACCTTACTTCTTGCCTTTGTCCTTTTTGTCTTTGTCCTTCTTGTCTCCGCCTTCGGCTTTGGCTTCGCCTTCTGCTTTGGCTTCGCCCTCTGCGCCTTCTTTGGCTTCGCCTTCTTCGCCCTCTTCGCCTTCTTCACCTTCTTCGCCTTCTTCAACCTCAACCGTGGGCTCCTTGATGACCGTAGGTGCCACGACTGTGATCAGCGTGCTCTGGAGGCCCGTCAGAATCTCCACGTTTTCCAGATCAAGGTCAGATACGTGAATCGAATCACCGACATTGAGCGCCTCGATATTGACGATGATCTCATCCGGAATATGCATCGGCAGGCAGGAGATGTCGATATCGCGACGGACATGCTGGACGATGCCGCCGAAAGTCTTGACCCCTTCGGGGAGACCTTCGGTTTTGATCGGAATGGTCATCGTGATCGGCTTATCCATGGCGATGTTATGGAAATCGATATGAAGCAGATCGCCGGATACGGGATCCTTTTGAAGCTCCCGAATAATGACTTTTCGGTCATCTCCCTCGTCCCCTTCGATATCCAGATTGATGATGGTATTGAGCGGCACACCATGCATCAGTCGGTATAGTTTCTTGAAATTGATCTTAACCAGGATCGGATCAGTCTCAGGACCGTAGACTATAGCGGGAACGTCACCGGCCATGCGCAATTGACGATTGACGCCTTTTCCGGTGCCTTCCCGTTTTTCAACTGTGAGCTTTAGTTCCTTCATCTATATTACCTCCGAAATAGAATGTTCATATCAATCGCTGAACATCATCGACACCGAAGCGTCGCTTTCAATGCGATCAATCGATTCGGCAAACACGTCGGCACAACTCAATACGACAAATTTGTCGGATAGCTGTCGTTCTTCATTGTTAATCGAATCGGAAATGATCACTTTTTCTATGGGTGAGTTATCAAGTTTTTCCAGGGCTTGGCCGGACAATACTCCATGTACCGCACAGGCGTAAATTTTACCGCAGCCGTTTTCTTTGAGGGCCTTGGCTGCTTCGGTCAATGTCCCCGCTGTATCAATCATATCATCACGGATGATAATATCACGGCCGGCCACATCGCCGATAATATTGACCACCTCGGCCTGATTTTGCACCGGTCGTCGTTTGTCGATAATGGCCAGGGTGGCGCGCATGGTTTTGGCAAAGGAACGGGCCACTTTGATTGATCCGACATCGGGTGAGACAATGGTCAGGTCTTTGGTCGGAATATTCTCCAGGTACCCGTTGAACAAAATTGAGGAATAGAGGTGATCGACGGGAATCGAGAAAAAACCCTGAATCTGAGCGGCATGAAGATCCATAGTGATAATCCGGCTGGCTCCGGCTGCGGTTAGCATATCGGCCACCAATCGGGCGGTGATAGAAACGCGAGGCCTTTCTTTACGATCGGCTCGGGCATATCCAAAATATGGAATAACCGCGGTGATTTTGTTGGCCGAAGCGCGGCGCGAGGCTTCAATGAGCATCAACAGTTCCAGAATGTTCTCGGCGGGAGGATTGGTAGGCTGGATGATGAAAACATGAGCGCCACGAATATTCTCGTTTATCTGGACAAATAACTCGCCGTCGGAAAACCGGCGGATTTCTGTGTTGCATAGGGGAACATTCAATTTGCGGGCGATAGCTCTTCCTAGCGGCTGATTCGAGGTCCCACAAATGACCCGAACTTGTGTGCTGTTCATCATAGCGGCATATACCTGTCCGTCATCGTGTCAAAAAAGCCCGTCTCGGTTCGAAACGACGTCGAAACAGGCGAACCTCGTGGTTTTTTGGCTGGGGCGGCAGGATTCGAACCTGCGAATGCAAGCTCCAAAGGCTTGTGTCTTACCACTTGACGACGCCCCAAAAACCTATGATGCCTCTTTTGCAGCCGAGGCTTTCAACTCCTTCTCATACGCTTCCAGAACCCGCTCTTCAATCATACGACGCATGCCGTTATTGATCGGGTGACAGATGTCCTGGTGCGTACCATCAGGCCTCTTGCGACTGGGCATGGATACAAAGTATCCGGAATTGCCGGCGATGATCTTAAGTCCACGAACAACAAAAGCATTGTCGAAAGTGACGTTGGCAAATCCTTTTAGTTTCTCCTCGTCGCGAAGCGTGATTCTGATTTCAGTAATCTCCACAACAGACCCCTCCCGCGGATCGTTGATTGAATGACCTCAAGCGGGCAGGATAACAGGACCGGCGATGTTTAAATCCCATGAACCCCCCTCGAACAACTTTAAAAATTGTTCAGCTATAAGGCCCTCTCTTCGAAAAAGTGCATATACGGTTGGGCCGCTACCTGTCAGCCTGACAATGTCAGCCCCTGATTTACTCAAAACTTTCTGAATCTCACCAAGAATCGGGTAAGACTCAAAGAGAAGTTTTTCCAAGTCATTAGGCAAACCGGACATAACGTCAATCAGATCCTCGATCTGGTGACAACATAATAAGTTAATGTCTTGTAGCGAGTCTGTCAAGTCCAAATTGAACTTTCTATATGCCTCCGAAGCTCTGATTTCGAAGCGTGGAGTTACTAATCCTACCCTATAATCTGTGGGCAGGGCTATCTCTTTGACGTTTTCACCTTTTCCCGTTACTTCTGCCTGTCCCCGACTGAAAAAGAAAGGAATATCCGACCCGATTTCAAGCCCTATCTCGGACTTTATTTGCCTCGAAAGTCCCAAATTCAGTAATTTATCGGCCGCCTTAATAAAGGCCGCCGCATCGGACGAACCGCCCCCAAGACCGGCTCCAGACGGGATCTGCTTATACAGCTTAATATCAAACCCAATGTCGCGATCGGATATTCGCTGTATTTTTTCAGCCGCCTGATAAACCAGATTATCCGGGCCGGTAGGGATATCTTCCTTATTGACTTCAATTGTGATATCGGAACTAGAAGTGATTCTGATTTCCAAATGGTCGTTCAAATCGATAGTTTGAAACCAGGAATGGATATCATGATAGCCGTCCGTCCGCTTGCCGGTTATTTTCAGAAACAGGTTAATTTTAGCCGGTGCGGAAATAAAAATAGACTCTCCGCTTTTGTCGATCCGGCCTTCATAGCAGGCGTTCATTGTGGACAACTTTTCCATGGCCTCCAATATATCAATTTTTCCGCCGCTGGCAAGCAAAGCCGAATATTCGGTTGACTTTCCTGTCCTGAAATGGTTTTTTAAATATCATGGATAATTATGTATATAGTGAAAAGGAGTGAGGAAATGGGTTTGAATTTAGCGGAAAAAATAATTTCGGCACATCTGGTCACCGGAAAAATGGAAACCGGTGAAGATATTGCAATAAAAATCGATCAGACTTTGACTCAGGATGCTACCGGGACGATGTCCTATCTGCAGTTTGAGGCTATGGGCCTAAAAAAGATAAAGACTGAATTATCTGTAAGTTACGTCGATCACAATATGCTTCAATCAGGGTTTGAGAATGCCGACGATCATAGATATTTGCAATCCGTGGCTTCGAAATACGGAATATATTTCTCGCGGCCGGGGAACGGGATTTGTCATCAGGTTCATTTGGAACGGTTCGGAATTCCCGGGAAAACCCTCCTTGGCTCCGATTCGCATACACCCACCGGCGGCGGCATTGGCATGATGGCCATGGGAGCCGGCGGTCTTGATGTGGCCGTGGCTATGGGCGGCGGTGCCTTTTATCTAAAAATGCCGGAAGTTGTCAAAATTCACCTGACCGGAAAATTGAAATCGTTTGTAACTGCCAAGGACATTATCCTCGAAGTACTTCGAATTCTGTCGGTTAAGGGCGGAGTCGGCCGAATTGTCGAATACGGCGGCCCCGGTGTCAAATGTCTGTCGGTGACTCAGCGAGCGACCATAACTAATATGGGCGCTGAACTGGGGGCGACCTGTTCGATTTTCCCATCCGATGAAAATACTAAAGAGTATATGAAATTGCAGAAACGAGCCAAAGATTATGCTCCGCTTGAGGCCGATGGCGACGCCAAGTACGACAAAATCGTAAAAATCGATCTGAATAGGCTGGAACCGCTTATAGCCAAGCCGCATTCGCCGGATAATGTGATCAAAGTCAAGTCAGCCAAGAAAATCAAAGTCGATCAGGTCTGTATTGGCAGTTGCACCAATTCGTCGCTGGCCGATTTGATGATGGTGGCGGCTCTTTTGAAAGGCAAGAAGGTCCACACCGGACTTTCTTGTACTATTTCGCCCGGATCGAAACAGGTTTTTGAGGCTATCGCGGAAAACGGTGCACTGACACAAATGATTGCTGCCGGCGCACGCATTATTGAATCCGGTTGCGGCCCCTGCATCGGCATGGGGCAGGCTCCCAATTCCGGTGCTGTCTCCGTGCGTTCCTTCAACCGGAATTTCCCCGGCCGCTCGGGAACCAAAGATGCTCAGGTCTATCTGGCCAGTCCCGAAACCTGTGTGGCCGCGGCCATCACCGGCTTTATCACCGATCCACGTGAACTGGGCCGTTATCCCAAGATTAATCTGCCGAAAAAGATCAAGATCGACGACTCGGGCATATTGCCGCCAGCCAAAACTCCGGGCAAGGTCAAAATCCAGCGCGGCCCGAACATCGCTCCGCTACCGATTAACGAACCGATGCCATCGACCCTGAAGGGTGTAGTCCTGCTCAAGACCGGTGACAACATCACTACCGACCATATTATGCCGGCCGGAGCCAAAATTCTACCGTTGCGTTCGAATATTCCGGCTATCGCCGAATATGTTTATCATTTTGTCGATGTTGATTTCGTTGGCCGGGCCAAAGCTGCCGGCGGTGGCTTTATTATCGGTGGCGACAATTACGGCCAGGGTTCCTCGCGCGAACATGCCGCTTTGGCGCCGATGTATCTGGGATTGAAAATGGTTTTGACCAAATCGTTCGCCCGGATTCATCTGGCTAATTTGATCAATTTCGGCATCATGCCGCTGACTTTCGCAAATCCGAAAGATTATGACCGCGTCGATCAAGGCGATGAACTGCAATTGCCGATGGTCTCGGACATTATCGCTACCGGAGCCGATCTCAGCGTCAAGAACCTGACCAAAAAAATCGACATCCCGGTTACGTATTCACTGACCTCGCGACAAGTCGCCATTGTCCGCGCCGGAGGTCTGCTCAACTACACGCGCGGAGGAGGCAAATGACCGGATCTGGCGATGAGTTGAAACGCACCCCGTACACCGACTTCCATATCGCCGCCGGAGCCAAGATGGTGCCCTTTGCCGGATATCTCATGCCGGTGCAATATCGGGGGATAATTGAGGAACACAGGGCTGTGCGCAGCGGCGTAGGCCTGTTCGACCTGTCCCACATGGGCGAGTTCGAAGTTTCCGGCCCGCAGGCGATGGAGTTTATTCAGAAAGTCACCACCAACGATGTCTCCGCTTTGGCCGAGGGTCAGATTCAATATTCCTGCCTGCCATATCCCGATGGCGGCATCGTCGATGATCTGCTGGTTTACAATCTCGGTGATCATTACTTGCTGGTTGTCAACGCATCCAATATCGACAAGGACTTTGCTTGGCTCTCCGAGCATCTGATCGATGGCGCGACACTGGTTAATCGCAGTGACGATTTTTCGCTTCTGGCCATACAGGGCCCGGAGGCGATCAAACTGATGGGTGATTTGACCGATTTTGATCTCGCCGGATTGCATTACTATTGGGCGGCTCGAACCAAGGTTGCCGGGAAGGAAGTCCTCTTTTCCCGTACCGGCTATACCGGTGAAGACGGATTCGAACTTTATATCCCCAATGCCGAGGGCGCGCATTTCTGGAATGCGATCATCTCCGCCGGAAAGAAATATAATCTGGACTTGATCGGTTTGGGTGCGCGGGATTCTCTGCGATTGGAAATGAAAATGGCTCTCTATGGCAACGAAATCGACCAGACCACCAACCCGATCGAGGCCGGTCTGGGTTGGATCGTCAAACTCGATAAAGGCGAATTTATCGGCTCCGAAGCCATTGCCAAAGTCAAGGTCGACAAACCGAAACGCAAGCTGGTCTGTATGATTCTGGAAGACAAAGCTTTTCCCCGCCAGGGATATGAAATATACGACGGCGACGAAAAAGTCGGGCAGGTGACTTCGGGAACGGTGTCGCCCTCGTTGGGTCGGCCGATAGCTATCGGATACGTGGCCAAACGTCTGGCTAAATCGGGCAACCGTGTCGAAATCGAAATTCGCGGCCGACGATTCCCGGCTGAAGTGATCAAACCTCCATTTTATAAGAAAGAAAAATAACGCAAAGCAATGATTGAACTATACACTATTCCGACCGGAATCCCCGACAATATCGACAAGGACCGGCCGGTTGTTATTCTGGATATTTTCCGCGCCTCCACCAGCATAACTGCGGCTTTGGCTGCGGGAGCCGAGAAAATCCTGGTGGCCGGATCGATGGCTGAGGCCGAAAAGTTGAAGTCTGCGGCTGACAGCGTACCGGTGATGGCCGGTGAAAGAAGCGGTTTTCGCATCGAAGGATACGATCTGGGCAATTCGCCCCGCGAAATGTTACCCGATAATGTATCCGGGAAAACAGTCATATTCAATTCCACTAACGGCACCAAACTGCTG
Source organism: FCB group bacterium (assembly GCA_024231695.1). Lineage (GTDB taxonomy): Bacteria > Zixibacteria > MSB-5A5 > GN15 > JAAZOE01 > JAAEQF01. The sequence continues at coordinate 11,585 of JAAEQF010000171.1, read as the reverse complement.
AGACGTTTCGACCACTTTGAAACTGTAATCGTCGGCTCTTTCGTATCGATGATGGCCACGGTTGATTATTTGAGTCGCTTCGAAAATGACCCGGTTGTCTGCTGTGCTGGAACCGTCGGCCGTGAATCGAATGAAGATACTCTTGCCGCCGGACTGTTAATCAGCAGTCTTGACCGGCCAGAAAGTGTACTTGATGACGCCGCAGTTTCAGCCGTTCGTTTAGTGCAAAACTCGCAAGGCGATTGGGTGAAATGGGCTCGCCATTCATTTCATGGCAGATATCTGGCCTCCATTGATTTGGCCGAGGATCTCGACTTCTGTCTCGACCTCGATCGCTTTCATTTCGTCCCGGTTAAATCAGGCGAAGTGCTTGTGCGTAGCGACCGCCTGTAATCAGTAAAACGCTTCCTGCTGGGTGGGGTGGCTTCTCGAAACCGAGTCCGAAGGAGGTTGAAGTCATTGTGCCCTGAGGCCGAAGTCTCCGTGCTCACTGAATCCGTCAAAATTCCGAAATCTATTTGCACGAAAGCGAAGATAAACGTATCTTCCACGGGACAAAAGGTTTGACCTTTTGTATAAAGTGAAATCCTGAAGCGGAAGAGGTTTCTGTTTGCGACATTTATTAATGATTACCTGGTTGTTGGCTGGCTGTCTGGTTTTTGCCGGTGATACGTTTTCGGCAAGACTACTGAATTTTGAAATCACGGTTCGGGAAAAACCGGCCGGTGAGGAAGCACCTTTTGCCCTGATTGAGAAAAAACAGGTGCAACTGGTCGAAGGCCTAAAAACCAACGCTTTTATCGTCAATTTCACTATCGATATCACTACCGTCTATAACGACTCCGGTTATTTCGACTGCGAGTTTTCTGTTTTTACCCTTGGGCCCCAGACGCAGAACTTTTTCAAATCTTTCCAGAGCCAGCCGGGCGGTATATATTTTCTGGAGAATGTTCGCGGCAAGAATGGAGCGGTCTATCGCGTTGGCATTTCGCCGATTTCAGTGGACAGCACCGAGGCGGGCGAGCAGGCCTGCGATTTCGATTATCGCCAGGACGGTGTCTGGAATTTCGATCCGTCGGCTCACTTCGATTTCTATTTTGTGCCCAAATCACTGGCCGATGCCCGCTGGAATATGCTGCGGGATTTTATGGAAATCAATTTCAAGGATTTCAAAGAGCTGTTTCAGCTTTCCTTTCCGGGGAAAAGCAATTGCTTTTTTTCACCTTGCATGCTTCCCGAAGTAATCTGGGACAAGCGGATGGGATTTGCCATCGATCCGCCGAGGGCCAACTGTTTCGTCTTGTACACTCATGAAAATAACACTGTCGATCCGGTTCCCGCCTATCTGGTCAGGTTGTACCGCTATCTCGGATACGCTCCGCCCCTGCTGGCTGAAGGTATGGCCGCCTATTTCGAATTCCCGCATTACTATGCCCATAGCCTGAAACAGACCGACGAGCTTCCGACTTTGTCGATGATGCTGAAAACGGTCGATTACAACAGCCTGCCCGGATTGAATGGTATATCGGCCGCTTCGTCTTTCGTTAAATATCTGATTGATACGAAAGGTTATTATCGATTTTCGAAGTTGTACAGAGCTGCCACCGATTTGAATCTTGAAGAACAGTTTAAGGCTATCTATGAAGTGGAAATGGAGGAGCTGGAAGCGGAATGGCACACTCTTTTGGATACTATCAATTTTTCCTATGGGAATTTTGTTTATTTCTATGAACGGGAAAGGTTCATCCAGCGCGATTACGGGATGGATCTGTTCATGGAAGAGCTTATTCCCCGGTTGACGACATTCAAGGATTCCACCTATGTAATTTCTGAAAACGGTTGGAATCTTTACATGGCCGGCGATTACGAACCGGCTCGCCAAAGTTACGAGACATTGCTGCAACTGTCACCGAACAACAGTAATTACCTGATTATTTACGGCAATCTGTTGTTGATCGACGGACAGTATGATTCGTCCCGGGTGATGTACAATCGTTTGTTGCTGGCCGACACAACGGTCAAAACGGCCCTATATAAAATCGGTGAAAGTTATTATTGGCAGAATGAAATTGACAGTGCGGATAAGTACTTGTCCCTCGATATGAGCGAAGACAGGTCGCAATTGAGTCGTTCGTCTTCGGCCATTCTGCTGGGAGAGCTGGCCCTGGCCGACCACGACACCGCATCGGCCATCGGTTACTATAATCAGGCGGTGGCGTTGATGGATCAGGTTTACAATATGGGTAAATCGCGCCCGGCCTATTTGCTGCGGCTGGGTCAGGCCCATTTTGGGCTGGCGCTATGCGGCGAATCGACTACGGCCAGCGCTCGTTCATTTTTTGAATCGGCTCTTTATTTTGAGGTTCATCCGACACGGGTAATATTCGTTACCCGTATTCTGCGCGAACTGGGTCGTTTGGCCGATTTCGACGGCCGTCGTGACGAGGCGATTGAATATTATCAGCGAACCCTTACATATCCGTTGCCGCCGGTTTTCGAAAAGCAGGTGCGCGACCATATCGTCTCACCCTTTAATGGATTCGCCGACTGAAGCCTCCGGGAGTGGTGATATAAGGCATGTTTAATTTCCTGAACACAGCCCTTCTGGCGGCGGCGGCGGCGGCCTTGATCCCGTTCCTTTTACATCTATTCTCCCGTCGTCGAGTCAAGGTGGTTCCGTTTTCATCCATCGCCTTTTTGAAGGCGATGCAAAAACGGCAGGTGCGCGCGATCAAGATCAAGCAGCTCCTGTTGCTGATTATCCGAACACTGATTATTCTGGCCGTGGTTATGGCTTTCGCCCGCCCGGCAACTCGCGGCGGCTATATCGGGTCGCATGCCTCCGTTTCGGCGGTGATTCTTCTGGACAATTCCGCCTCCATGGGCTTGTCGGTTAAAGACGGGCGCTTCTTCGATCTGGCGGTCAGGAAGGCGAAAAATGTCGTGGCCCAAATGGAACAGGCCGACGAAATTGCGGTGATTACCACCGTGGGCGAATTTTCGCAGCCGCAAAAAGACCGACTCTTTGGCAACCCCGCCTCGGCTCTGGATATTATTGACCGAATCATGCTGACTGACGAGCGGGCCGACCTCGCCGAAAGCTATAACCGGACCGTCACCGTGCTGGCTGAAAGACAAAACTTGAATCGCGAGATTTATTTCATCAGTGATTTCCAGGAAAACAGTTTCGATTTTGATAAGAAGGCTACCGCTTTCGACGGACAGACTCTGCTGGTCGATTTACCGGGTGATGATATCGACAATACCGGGATCATCGGGGTCGATTTCGGTAATCAGCTGATCGAAGTAGGCACCGAATTCAATGTCACGGCTGAGATAAAAAACAGATCGGGTACTCCGGTCGGGGATATGTTAGTATCTTTATATCTCGACGGCCAGCGCGTTGATCAAAGAGGTCTGCGGCTTAAGGCAGGCGAGACGACAGCCGAGTCTTTTCGGATGATGGTCAATGATCCCGGTTTCCATTCCGGATACGTTTCGCTTTCCGATGACGACTTGCTGGCTGACAACAGTTGGCATTATTGCTTATACATACCGGACCGGTTCAATGTTCTCGTTGTTGGCGAGGATAACCTGGGCAGCCGCCTGTACCAGCTGGCTCTGGCGCCCGAGGAAAATCTGCGGCGTCACTGGTCGGTGCATCAGGCTCGATACGAGCAGTTTCCTTCGTTGCGGCTGAGCGAATATGATGTTCTGCTACTGGCCGACTACCCTTTGCTGGCGGCCGGAGATATTGCCCGGATAAAGGAGTTTGTGTCTCGCGGCGGTGGTGTCCTGATCAATCTTGGGCAAAAGACCGACTCGGCCAATTACAATAACTATCTGGCTGATCTTACCGGAGTGCGGTTGCTGTCCTCGTTTCCCCGGGAATTTTCCCGTGGCGGGTATTATCAGTTGACCGATTTCGACTACGATCACCAGATCCTGTCGATTTTTGATTCCGGCAACAAGGCCGAGTTCAAATCATACGCCCGGGCCAAAGCCGAGTTGACCGGCGACGTCGCGGCGAGAATTATAGGTCGTTGGTCGGATGGTTCACCGGCAATAACTGTATCCTCGGATGGTCTCGGAAAAGTGATGCTATTCAACTGCGACATTACCCCAGATATATCCGACTTTTCGCTTCATCCGTTTTTTGTTCCCTTTGTGACTCGCAGTGTCGAATTTCTCTCCTCCGATTTTTCGGCGCATGGCGAAAGTGAAATGGCCGGTTCGATGCCGATAAGAATTTTGCGCCATGGCTTCAATGTTCGCAATGAATATCAATTGGAATTGCCGGACAAAACGAGGCGGACGGTGACCGGTGAATATCGCGATAATTCCTACTTTGTCGCCTGTACCCGCCTGAATCAAAGCGGCTTCTATTCGATCTGGAACGGCGGCCGGGAAAGCGACCGTTTTGCGGTCAATATCGATCCTGACGAAGGTGATCTTTACCGGTTGGACATGAGTGATTTAACCGATTATATCGATAACGCTGAACGCCTGCCTTACAGCGCCGATCTGGCCGGTTTCATTTCCGAAAAAAGATTCGGCCGCGAACTGTGGCAATATTTTTTGATAGCGGCCCTGTTACTCCTGGCGCTGGAAATGTTCATTGCCCGTGATCGCGGCGGTCAATCCCCTGGTGGCGAATAGACATGCTTCTGGTTACGCTTTCCAATATCACCAAACGTTTCGACCAGCAATTGATTGTCGAAAACGGCACGCTGCCTATTGGAGCAGGTGACAAAATCGGACTGGTCGGGCGCAACGGCGTCGGCAAGACGACCCTGTTCAACATTATTTCCGGAATGGTTCGGCCCGACAGCGGGACGGTTGATTACGCCAAGGGCGTCAAAATCGGATCAGTGGCTCAGGAACTGGATAGTCATCTGGAATTGTCGGTTTACGACTTTTGCCTGTTGACTCATCCTCGACTCAATGACCTGCGCCTGCAGATCAATCGGTTGGAAACGGAAATGCAAAACAGCGAGGCTTCCGACGAAATAGCGGCTGAATACCAGATACTGAGTGGTCAATTTGAAGAGGGCGGCGGATATCGGTTGGAAACCGAAGTGCGATTGGTACTCGAAGGAATCGGTTTTACTCGGGCACAAATAAATCGTCAGCTTTCTTCGCTCTCGGGCGGAGAACTCAACCGAGCCCAGATCGCTGCCACTCTGATCGGCGACTATGATTTGCTTTTACTCGACGAACCTACCAATCATCTCGATATTAAAGCCACTATCTGGCTGGAAAACCATATTGCCAACTCACGCCGGGCTTATTTGATCGTTTCCCATGACCGCCGTTTTCTGCAGAATACGGTCGGCAAAATTGCTCAACTATCGCTGGGACGGCTGGATCTGTTTCACAGCCGCTACGACCAATATTTGGTGGAGAGAGACAAGCGGCAAAACCTGGCGGCCCATCATTTTCGTCATCAGGCCGAAGAGATCGCCCGGATTGAGGATTTTATTCGACGCAACATGGCCGGACAAAAAACCAAACAGGCTCAGTCCAAACAGAAATACCTGGCCCGCATGAGGAAACTGGAACGGCCGCAGTTGGAAAGAGAACAGCCGACGTTTCATATTAAGGACGGCGGACGGTCGTTCAGACAAGTTATCCGGGTCGATGAACTGACCATCGGTTATGGGGGAACACCGCTGGTCGAGGATGTTGAATTCGAATTGACTCGCGGTGACCGCGTCGGACTGGTCGGCCCCAACGGCTGCGGCAAAACAACACTTCTCAAAACACTGGGCGGTTTGCTGGAACCGATTACCGGCGATATGACTGTCGGCGGCAATGTCGATGTCGCCTATTTCGATCAGGAGCTGTCCAATCTTAATTTGAAAAACGATGTTCTCTCAGAATTGTGGGAAATTGATCCGCTGGCCGAATCGGGACGGATACGTTCATTTCTGGCTCGTTTTGGATTTTCCGGTGAGGATGTTTTCAAACCGGTTACGCTTCTTTCCGGTGGAGAGAAAACCAAACTGTCGCTGGCTAAAATACTTTACCGTCCGGCCAATTTGATGATTTTCGACGAACCGACTAATCATCTTGACATAGCCTCAATTGAAGCCCTGGAAAACGGTCTGGCCGAATATGGTGGAACATTGCTGGTCGTCAGCCATGATCGTGATTTCCTCGATAAGGTGGTCAACCGGGTTTTTGAGATCGACCGCTTGGCAATGAGTCAGTATCTTGGCAATTATACCGACTTCGCCGAAAAGAAAGGCCTGTTTCAGACGACAAAAAAGATCGTTTCCGAGGAAAAGAAAGCTTCGTATGAACAGTTTAAAAACAGGTCCCGGGAAAAATCACGTTATCGGAAAACGCTTCTGAAAATCGGCGAGACCATAACCGAACTGGAAGCCAAATGGGCGGAGTTGGAAAATGAGAGCTTGACGGTGGAAAACTCCGATTGGCAAAGATTGGCTTCTATCCGGGAAGAAAGACATTCTCTGGAGGAGGAAATTCTCCGTCTATATATGGAGAAGGAAAAAATGGAAAGAGAGCCGCCCGATGCCTGAAGCCAAAGACAATAAACCATTTGTCCTCGGTCTGTCCGGCTCACCGGTAATCAGCAGTTCGACCGAATTACTGGTACGTGAAGTATTGAAAGGGGCCGAGTCCAAAGGCGCCGAGACCGATTATGTTTATCTCAACGAACTCGATATCATGCCCTGCCAGGCCTGCGGGCAATCGCCGGAAGAGGAGTATTGCTTCTTTCATGACGGTATGGATGTCATCTATGAAAAATTTGATCGCTGTGACGCTATCGTCGTCGGGTCACCGCTTTATTTCGATTCGGTTTCGGCTCAGACCAAACTGTTTATTGATCGCTGTAATTGTTTTCGAAGATTGACCCCGGATGGCCCGGAGAAATTTGTCGAACGGATAGAGAAGAAGCGCACAGGAGCGATTGTGCTGGTCGGCGGCGAACGGGAAAAGTATGAACATGCCCGGCGAGTGATCGGCGGCTTTTATGTCTGGGCCAATATCACCTCGGTTAGTATGATCACCCATGCCTATGATGGTTTTAAAAAAGGCACCGTGGCCGAAAACCCGGAAACGCTTCAGCAGGCCTTTGAAAGCGGCCTTAAACTGATCGACTGATTCAATTCTCTATAAATTCCCTAAATAAAAAAAGACCGCCTTGAAAATCAAGACGGTCGATTAATCCGGTATCCGGCCTTATTGGCCGGCGGGTATTCCCCCTCTGGTTATTTATCCGCGTAACTTGCGACGCAGACCCATTCCGACCAATCCCAGACCCAAAAGAGCCATGGACATCGGTTCAGGAACTGCCGTTCCCCGAACATTCAGCTGAGTGTAGTCGATACCAATATGGTCATCGCCCAATGGATCCCAATTGTCAAAATAGACATCGAGCATTCCGTCAGCAAGCATTGACAGATCAACATTGAAATTGAAAATCCCGGAACCCCAGGCACCTTGATTCGGAAGGGTGGTGAAGGCTAACTGTTCCACACCATCAAAATACAAACGGCTCACACCGCCGAATGTGCCCTGTTGCAAACCGGTGATATCAATTTGGAAGCTGGCTGAGCTTAACGAGGAAAACTGGGACATGTCAAATGAATGAAAGAAAGTCACGTCAAAGTTATCCTGCAGATCGGTTGATTGAGAACCGTCTGAGGCAGCCATCTCGGCGGCCGAACGATTGTCAAAATTCCAACCCGCGCCAGCGGTTGGGTCATTGGTAAAGGGCAGAGTGGCGCCATCAGCGACGACTCCCGCACCGTAACCGTATCCGTCATTGTCGCCGATCATATCGGAAACCGACAAAAAGGCGGCATTGGCGGAAACTGTAAAGCCGCAAATGACTGCGACCGCCAATCCCAAGGTTAATAGCTTTTTCATTATTGTAAATCCTCCTTAGAGAGCCGAAAAGAATTCAACTCGGTTTAATCCTTATATGTGATAACCTTAGCAAAAACTGGACCAAAACAATCCACGTGCATTTCTTGTTGTATTGTAACGAGTTGGGTGTGCGGTACTGCTTTCCTGCTCTTTGATGGAAATCATGAAACTGCCGGGTATTTTGACACATAAGAACATCGGTTTGCTGTAGATTAGGCTTAAAGCGTTGGCTAATAACTGATTTGACGAATCATGGAGTTGTTCAGTCTATGAACACTGTATGTCTCTAAATATCAAAGATGTGAGCGAAATCGGCTTGGAGGATGGGGTTGTAGTTGGCTAATTAGCCTATTTTTGAAAAAAAAACGCCCCTCTAATGGGTTTGAGGGGCGTTTTTCTCTGATTTTTTCAATCCGTAGCTTATTTCCGAGTACGGCGATAAACGCCGAGACCGGCCAGACCGGCTCCAAAGAGGAGCATCGAGGCAGGTTCCGGAACAGCCGAACCGGTGACATCCAGTTGGGTGTAGTCGATGGCCATATGATCGTCATTCGGAGGATCTGTCCAGTTATCGAAATAGACGTCAAGAGCGCCATCCGCCAACATCGCCAGGTCAACCTGATATGTCAGGACATCCGATCCCCAGGCGCCTTGCTGAAGGCCTTCAAACGGCAAAACCTTAACGCCGTCAAAATAGAGATGACTGAAGCCGTTGAACACACCCTGCTGAACACCGGAAATGTCGATTGTGAAATACGCCTCACTCAAATAGGCAAACTGAGACATGTCGAAGGTGTGGGAAAAAGTCACGTCGAAGTTGTCTTCGACATCTGTAGCCTGCGCGCCGTTGGTGGCGGCCATTTCCCCTGCGGAACGATTGTCAAAGTTCCAGGTAAGAGGGGCTCCGGGCAGATCGTCGCCATCTCCGACAACGCCGGCTCCATAGCCGTATCCGTCATTATCGCCGATCATGTCGGCAATTGTCAGAAACGTGGCATTGGCGGAAATCGTGAATCCGAAGAAGAATGTCAGGACCGTCGCCAGAATTAGCAGCCTTTTCATTTTGATGATCTCCTTTTTATTTGTTCTCTTTTATAATCTTCCATGGTGTATAAGTTCTTCCATGTCCTGTTTAAGCAAATAAGATGCCACTATTCGACAACTAACCCCGGATTTGACTCAAAGAGAAGGGAGTTAACCGTTTAAAGGTCAGATCCGGTGCCAAAAACAGTCTGCACAATTCCTGGGAAATTGAAAAAACTACCGAGGATGCCTGTAGTATGGGCCTTTATGGGGCCTTGATTCTAAAAGTCTATCACGGATGGATATTGTCTATATACTACAATAATATGACGAGAACATTTTTTTATGTTTTATTTTAGCCGATTTGAGGGCAAAAATATTTAATGGAGTTATGCAAGCAATTGCACATACGAGGAAGTTGAGGTATCATTATGTTAACCTATTGCCTATTAGCTTGATTTCGTCAGGCAAATCCATATATTAACAAATGCTGTAGTAAAGTGGCGGATAAATGTCCTGCATTATTGTGTAGTAATCATGTTTTTGTTGCCAGGACTCGGCCTATTGACCGATTGATTTAGCGGATTTTATCAATGATATACAGTTTTGAAAAAGACAGCGTTGAATTTGATGATTTTGTAGCCGTCCTGTCGGATCAATCATTCGATTATGAGGTTATCAAACGCGATAAAATTGTTGTGCGTATTTTTGGAAGGATTGATGATGCGTTAAAGCATCGTCTTGATCAAATCTCCGGGCGGGTTAGTAAGCTGACTATGAAAAAGGGACAGGAGGCAACGGTTTCCAGATATTGGCCGACCGATGATGAAAAGCTTTTTGTTGCCGGTCCCTGTTCGGTTGAGTCGGAAAGCCAGCTTGATAAGACGGCCGGATTCTTGTCCGGTTTGGGGATTAAATATCTTCGCGGCGGAGCTTTCAAGCCACGCACCAACAGTAATTCATTTCAGGGTTTGGGACGTGAAGGTTTGCGGATTATGGCCAAGGTGGCCTCTGGCCACGATATGAAAGTAGTGACCGAGGTCATGGACAAATCCCAATTGGATGACGTGGTTCAATACGCCGATATCATCCAGGTTGGATCGCGCAATATGTTCAATTATTCTCTACTTACCGCCCTGGGTGCGGTGGACAAGCCGGTTTTACTCAAACGGGGCATGGCCGCGACAATCGACGAATGGGCTCAGGCGTCGCAGTACATCATCAAAGGCGGCAACGGTCGGGTTATTCTTTGCGAGCGGGGGATTCGGACATTTGAACCGCGTACTCGTTTTACACTTGATATTCTGGCTGTTCCAATTGCCCAGAAGCTGACCGGGTTGCCGGTTATAGTCGATGTTTCCCATGCCGCCGGTGAAAGATCTCTGGTACCGCCGCTGGTCGGGGCGGCATTGGCCGCCGGGGCTGACGGGATTATGGTTGAAGTTCATCCCGATCCGGAAAACGCTTTATCCGACGGTTTGCAGTCGCTGACTCATGATGATTTCAAGTCGGTTTTTCGGCAAATGCAAAAGGCCGAGTCAACCGGTAAATCCACTCCTTAAAACCGGACCCCGGCTGTAATTATAGCCGGTCGGCTTCCGGTCGGATCTGATAATGGATATCGATTCGATAAGAAGCAGCCTTTCTTCCACCCTGGTTCAGGTTAAGCGGCATAATATTTCCTTACCTTTAATTCTCGAATCAAAAATAGAAACTATCGATCTCCTATCCTGGCTGGCCGGACAACCGGAACCTGTGAAATTTTACTGGGCTGATCGTGATGGAACAACCGAAATCGCCGGTGTGGGCAATGCCTTTACGCTATACGGGAATCCAAAATCATCATCCACCGAACAGGCCGGCCGGATCAATGATATTCTAAATCAACAGCAACCTATCTTCCTCAGCGCCCGCCGATTCGACTGCAGTCGTTCGCTAGATTCATTATGGCAGCCGTTTCCAGTTGATGTCTGCTATATTCCCGAAAGATTGATTCTCCGCGACAGCGAGTGTTACAAATACCGAATCTGTCTTCCGGTTGAGACCGAAACCGATATGGAAGATCTGATAGCCGAAGCGCAACGGATGAATTTCGATCCGGCCAGGCAATCGGATGCTATTAAGACCGACGAATCATATCGGCCGGTCGCATCTTCTTCGGAGCCGGATTCGGACCGGTGGCGGGAGAGTGTTAACCATGTTTTGCGAGCGATCAAAACAAACCTCGTCCAAAAAACGGTTCTGGCCAGACGCACCGATTATAGGTTTGAGAAGAAAATTGATCCGGTTGAATTTTTGTATTCTTTAAATCGGCATAACCGGCGTTGTTATGCCGCGATGTATCAAATAGACCCGGAGCGGGCATTTATTTCTGTTTCTCCGGAAAGATTTTATCGGAGAATTGAAAACCGTATTGAACTGGATGCTCTCTCTTCCACCGCCCCGCGCGGCGATTCCAAGTTACAGGATAGTCAATTCGAGAATAACCTGCGTCAAAGCGACAAGGAAAGACGGGAACATCAATTTGTTATCGAAGGTGTCGCCCAAACGATTTCTGAACTGGGCCTTGATGATCCGGTCATAGGCGAAACGGCGGTATTGAAACTGGATCAGGTGCAGCATCTCTGGACTCCGGTCACGGCCACCTTACAACCGTCTATCAC
>JAAEQF010000170.1 GCA_024231695.1 FCB group bacterium | reverse complement strand
TGGTTTGATTTTTTTAGACTGGTTTTTTAATCTTGGGCCCTGGTCCGGGAATCCGGGCAGTTTGAACAAGATTGAAAGGATTAAAAGGATGTAAAGGATTTACTTTGTAAGCCCCCGGGGACGCAGGATGTTATCCTTTCATCCTTCAAATCCTTTCAATCCTGTTCAAAACGTCACGGTTCTTTGTGCCTCCCCTTACGGCCGGACATCCGCCCCGATAAACCCCCGCCCATATCCGCATGCCGCGGGCACCGCCCGCTATTGCGATGCCCTAACGCACTTCTGCGATGCGGCTCCCGTAAACCCTACCGCCTCGATGGCGCATCTGAGGCCGGGGGCGCCGCCCCCTTGGAACGGCGGAATTGGGAGGGGGTCATGCCGGGGGGCTCTTGCCTGTCAAGAAAATGACAATAAGGTAGGGGCGCGATTTATCGCGTCCGAAAGCATTGCGATTTAGGCAAGCAATCCCAGGTCGTTTCAAAACATCGCCATCCTTCACAAGCAGCGCCAAAAAATCAAACCGCCCCCAAAGCATTCCCATATCGTAGGGAACAGGCTTGCCTGTTCCTGTCCCGGTTCACGGTTTCCGCCCGGTAATT
>JAAEQF010000169.1 GCA_024231695.1 FCB group bacterium | reverse complement strand
GATTGACCACCAGCGATTATATCGATTTCAATGATCCGATGTTCACCAATGTCATGTGGGGAATCGGGCGGTCGGCAACCATTGCAGGATTCAAGGGCAAACTACTTGCCGCCGGTCTGAGCGAACCTCAGATAGAAGCATTAGCCTCAGCTCTTTCCACGGTGACGTCGGCGACGGTATCCGGGGTCAATAATATGCTGCGGACGGTTAATCCGGACAATGGCCTGCTGGAACCATCCACGCTTGATGATATTGCCGATATCGATCGGTTGAAACCGACCATTACCCAGACTTTTGAGTTGGGCTATAATGGCATGCTGGGCAATCGTCTGAAATTCAACGTCGATGTTTATCGCACTCAGAAAAACGACTTCATCGGTCCGTTGACGGTAGAGACGCCCAATGTGTTTCTTGATCCGGCAACGCTGTCCGCATTCCTGGGTAATGAATTTGACACGGCATTGTTTTACAATCCGGCCGAAGCTGCAGCTTTGGGTACGGTTATAGCGGATTCCAACAGCAACGGTCTGACCGATGAGTTGACGGCTCTGTTCGCGGAGAATGCGGCCGGCATTCCGTTTGGGACGGTCACACCGCAAGAGGCGGTTGATCCGACGGCGGTGTTGGTCACTTATCGTAACTTCGGTGATATTAGTTTTTACGGTACCGATTTAGCTTTTGCCTATCACCTGAATCAGAACTGGAATTTCGGTGGAAGCTATTCTTACATCTCCAAGAATTTCTTCGAAAAGTCAGGCGATCAGGTGCATGATATTCATCTCAACTCGCCCAAGCATAAATTCGGCGTTCAGTTGCATTATACCAATCCCGGAATTGGTTTCAATGCTCAGACACGGTTCCGGTTTATCGATGCGTTTGAGATGGACAGTCCTTTTTATGGCAGCCAGATCAATGCCTATAAAGTTGTCGATGTAAACATGGGCCTGAATTTCTTCTACAATACACATCTGGCCCTGACTATTCAGAACCTGTTTGACAACAAGCATGTGGAGTTTATCGGCGGCCCGGAAATCGGTCGTTTGGCCATTATGCGTCTAACCCAGACGTTCTGATAAAAATAAAAGTGGTCTTCTGTCAGACCCACCCCGGCGAAAGCTATCATCGGATACTTCGCCGGGGTTTTTTATGATTTCCTATTATGCTATTCGGCTGTTTAATGAAGTATATTGCCAAATTGTCCGATCCAATAGTTGATTGACAAAAGGCAACAAAGACTTATATTGTCGTATATATAACTTCCGGTCACATCTTTGAAACCGCATCCGGTCTCCTGAAGTATTGCCGCAAATCCTTGTCGGGAGGAACAAATGATAAATCTTAGAAAAACTTTATTGATGTTGTGTGTAGTTATGTCCTTTTTAGCCGGTCAGGTGTTTGCAGGTGACTCGTATATCTGCGGAGATGCCAACAGCGATGGCGCTCTCAATGTCGGCGACGCAGTGTACATGATTAACTATGTTTTCAAAAACGGCCCGGCACCGGTTGATGGATGCTGTGACGAGTGCGAGGCGGGGCAGACCGAGCCCTGCTACACCGGGCCTCCGGTAACCGAGGGAGAAGGCGAGTGCGTTGCCGGTCTCATGAGCTGCATCGAGGGTGTCTGGGGAGCCTGTGTCGGAGAAATACTTCCTCAGGACGAGGAGTGCGACGGTCTGGACAATGACTGCGACGGTCAGACGGATGAAGGCAATCCAGGTGGGGGGCAGGCTTGCAGTACCGGTATGCCGGGAGTCTGCG
>JAAEQF010000168.1 GCA_024231695.1 FCB group bacterium | reverse complement strand
CTGCGACAATGCCAACGGCGTCAAGCCCTTCGGCGCCATCGATACCCCCACCCAGGGGGGGACTATTTCGGGAAGCGGTTACCTCAATTACGGCTGGGCCCTGACCCCGCTGCCCAACACCATTCCCAAGGACGGCTCCACCATTATTGTCTGGGTGGACGGGGTACCGCTGGGCAACCCGGTTTACAACCAGTACCGTGAAGACGTGGAAGCCTATTTCCCCGGGTTGAACAACAGCGGCGGGGCCTTCGGCTACTTCTACATAGATACCGCCGGGTACCCCAACGGACGTCACTATATTTATTGGACCGTTGAAGACGACGCAGGCAATGCCGACGGTATCGGCAGCCGGTACTTCAATATCCAAAACGCCTCGAATATCCAAAACGCCTTGGCGGGGCAATCGAATCACCGGACACATTCCCGGACGTTTATCCATGCCCATACCCGTGCAAGGATTAACCGGATCGAAAGGGAAGCGGGGGTACCCCTGTGTTTCGCCCCATTGCCGGCGGCGGTAGGATTCGAGCCTAACCCGGTGACGGCGAACATTTACCCCGGCCCAATGGGCCTGTTCCAACTGGAAATGAATGAACTGGGGCGGGTGGAAGTCCATCCGGGACCCGGCTGTTCCGGGTTCCTGGAGGTGGGGGAAAAGCTTTATCCCTTGCCGGTGGGTTCGACGCTGGACCGGGAGAAGGGCAT
>JAAEQF010000167.1 GCA_024231695.1 FCB group bacterium | reverse complement strand
TGTTTTCCGATTTGTTTGTTTGCAAAATTCGATTTCTGATTTCCGAGGTGCATATCCATGTCATAGGGGAACTGTTCGGAATCACGATGAGCGGAAGTCGAAAAAAGACAACCTTTTGGCATGACAACTCTTACTTCGAGTTACGATTGGCACCACAATCAAACATGTAACCATTTTCTCATTGTTGGCTGGCGTGACAACACACACGAAAAGGCTGAAGATGTTTCGCCCCCACCAAAGCCTTCATCAAGTACGATACCTTGCACCAAACGTGCTATTGCGAAACAACATCCACACAAATGATGACATGTTCTCGATTATTTGACGATTCTGATCACAAGTGTGTAAGTTAGGTAAATAATTTTGCACCGAATAATATGATGGGAAGAAGTGAAGTGAATGAAACAAAAGAATTTGAAAAACGGAATGCATGCGTGCACCAATGAACGATGTGAGAAGAGGGATTGAGGCCAAACCAATGAAACAATTGAAAAAAGATAAAAGACTGGCCAATCACCACGACTCATCAACAGCAAAACAAACATGGAACGGTGCAGATGGTGATGTTGTACATACGCGCTGCATGTGTTGTGCGTCGATGATACACAAAACAACGGCGGTGCGCGGGAGATGAGTTGCAAGGCACACGAAACGTCGTCGGATGTGAAAGGCGATTCGAAGAAGTGACATCAGACATGCAAAAACAGAAAGACAAAACAGAACATGTGAAATTTGAAATCAGACACGCTTTTGCTCCGTTGCAATCATTTCCTGATTTTTCTAACAATATCGTTTTCTTCTCTTTTCTCTAATTGCGGTCAATGCTTTTCCATGGGAACATCTTGTCATGCACTGAATGCTGACTGGTCGACAAAGGCATATTGGGATGGAAGTTAGCTTACGTTTTGGCATGGATCTTCCGGTGATCACGCTCTCCGGCAAAAGTCATGGACCGTTCACATTGCCCGGTGTTTTCCCATTTGTTTGTTTGCAAAATTCGATTTCTGATTTCCGAGGTGCAGATCCATGTCAGAGGGGAACTGTTCGGAATCACGATGAGCGGAAGTCGAAAAATGACAACCTTTTGTCATGACAACTCTCACTTCAAGTTACGATTGGCACCACAATCAAACATGTAACCATTTTCTCATTGTTGGCTGGCGTGACAACACACACGAAAAGGCTGAAGATGTTTCGCCCCCACC
>JAAEQF010000166.1 GCA_024231695.1 FCB group bacterium | reverse complement strand
GCCGGGCGTGGCCACTTATCTGGATGGATTGTCGATTTATGTCGATGATGCGCCGGTGGTATCTATTCCGATTGCCGTCTGCCTGTTTTTCATGATGTATCCGATCATGGTCAAGATCGACTTTGGCGAGGTACTCAAGGCCGGCCGCAACGCCAAACCGGTGACGTTGACGCTGGTTGTCAACTGGCTGATCAAGCCGTTTACCATGTATGCTATCTCCGCCTTTTTTCTGGGGACGGTGTTTTATAACTTGATTGGCCCCGACGCGGTTGATTATGTGAAAATGCCTTTCAGCCTCGATTTGACCGAAGGTTCCGCGCACGGTGTTGGCACGGTTGTGATCCGAGATGGCATCAAAATGCTGGAAGTTCCGCTCTGGCGAAGTTATCTGGCCGGATGTATCCTCTTGGGTATAGCCCCCTGTACGGCTATGGTGCTGGTATGGGGTTTTCTGGCCCGGGGCAACGACGGCCACACGTTGATTATGGTAGCCATCAACTCACTGGTCATGCTGTTTCTCTTTGGGCCGTTGGGCGGATTTCTGCTGGGAATCGGGCGACTGCCGGTTCCGTGGCAGGCGCTATTATTGTCGATTGGGATTTATGTCGCCCTGCCGCTTATTGCCGGCTATTTTTCCCGCCGCTGGCTGGTCGGAGCCAAAGGAAGTAACTGGTTTGAGAAAAGCTTCTTGCCTTTTTTGACACCGGTAACCATCGCGGCCTTGCTGGTGACTTTGGTTTTGCTCTTCTCTTTCAAGGGCGAGGTTATCCTGCAAAATCCGTTGACCATCCTTTGGATCGCCGTACCGCTTTTTATCCAGACGGTTCTTATATTCTTTTTGACTTATGGCCTGGCTCGATTTTTCAAATTGCGTTACGAAGACGCCGCTCCATCGGCTATGATTGGAGCCTCCAATCATTTCGAAGTGGCCATCGCCACCGCGGCTATGCTTTTTGGCCTATCATCGGGGGCCGCTCTGGCCACCGTCGTCGGTGTTTTGATTGAAGTGCCGGTGATGTTGATGCTGGTGCGCTTCTGTCTGCGCAGTAAGGGCTGGTTCGCGCTGAAATAGGCGGATAATTACTTTAAAATATTCGGAGTTACTACCCAGACCACCGACCAATGGCCGCCGGGATCGCGGCTGAGGCAGGTTATCCCGCCATTGTGAATCATGACTACGCCGGCTTCGTCG
>JAAEQF010000165.1 GCA_024231695.1 FCB group bacterium | reverse complement strand
TGGGGTAGGGTATTTGACGGCCAAATGCCTGAATAGCAACTCATTCAAACAATTCCGACTTGACCGGATTGAAAATTGTCGGCAGGTTAATGAAACATATCAAGAGAAGAACCAGTAACGTATATATGTTAGTGTAACTACAAAGAGGGTTAAATAAAAAACATGGAAGCAAAAACAAACGAACCGTCACAGGCAATTGTCCGAGCCGCACAGATATTTGAGATGGCCGCCAGCTGGGTAGCCATTGGAAAACTCAAAAAAATAACCTCCGAACAGGCTCTTAAGCGCCCAGCTCCGGGCTTGAGTAACATCTACTGGCTGATTGGTCATATGGCCGCCAGCTGTGATATCGCTCCCTATATCAACGGCGCCGATCGTGTTATCGACGACTCCCTTGATCCTCTTTTTGATATGGGCACAAAGCCCCAGGATGATGCTTCCGGCTATCCTTCGATAGATGGAATTTTGGAAAACTTCGAAAAGGGCATTGCCGATTCACTCTCGGCAATAAAATCTGTTGGGGAAGCTGATTTGAATTTACCGCCGGCAAAACCGTTGGGCGAGCCATTAAATCAGTATTTCAAAACCCGCTATGATATTATCCTCGGCTTCGCCACGCATCTCACCTATCATGGCGGACAGGTTGGAACGATTTTGAGTTTATTGGAAAAATAAGGGTCTTGAAAGAGGACAAAAATGGTTGTATTTAGCCTGCCGATATCATATAATAAAAGCGCGATGGAGATCAGGTACTAATCCCTCCCACTTGGTCTTTATCCGGGAAGCCCGCCTTTTGGCGGGCTTTCTTTTTTTGAATATATCTTAAAAGATGCCAATCTTATGGCAGCCGTGAGGGGGGATATGGTTTACTTTTTGCCGACGGCTCTTTCCAGGTATTCCTGAAAAGCCGCCTGCGTTTCCCGATCAAACTGATATACTTCCGGCGGAAGGTTTTTAAGCTGATTGAGGACTGAGTCTTTGGTTAATTCTTCCTCAATAATAAATTCGACACCGCCGAAAGCGCCTTCGTCGTCGTCGATATCAGCCTCATCGCTCCATTTAATCTGCCCCAATAAAAATCGCGGGAAGACCTCATTGCCGGTTTTCAGATGTATCAAATAAAAAGTCGAATTATCGGGAGTGACCGGAAATTCAAAAAGCGCTCCACCGGCGGAAACATTTTCAGTCGAAGCTTGTATCGATTCCTGAGGGATATCGCCTGAGGTATCATGATACAACGGTGTTAAGGTAGCGTCGAATTGAAGCTGTTTTCTGTCAAAGGAACGTCTTTTATCAAAGAAATCCTCACCGGGCATGATATCCTCCTTGTCGTCGGCAAAATTCCGTTGAATACACAGGTTTTTTTACCGGTGTCTAATTGCCCACACATTCATTTCTAAAATCGGATTATCGGCCTATTTTATTAGTCTGTGGTAATAAATGCTCAAATTTAAAGCAGGTAGTTGTACACTAAATTCAATTCACCATAATAACAAACTTGACAGTTGTCAGGGTAATGGCTAATTTCAGACAATTAAAACCATTAATTGTAGGGAAAACTAATGAAAAAGGCATGTGTTTTACTGGTAATTTCCAT
The DNA here is from genome assembly GCA_024231695.1 of FCB group bacterium. Lineage (GTDB taxonomy): Bacteria > Zixibacteria > MSB-5A5 > GN15 > JAAZOE01 > JAAEQF01. Next base: position 6,061 of record JAAEQF010000165.1, on the reverse strand, counting down.
TCTTATTTTAAGTTCTGCAGCATTGGGTTTTGATGGCAATCGTAAGGGTTTTGTCCTTGGCGGTGGATTGGGATTTTCCCCGGCATCAAATTGGAAAACCGAACTTGTTCCCGATCTTGAATTGGAATTCGAAGAAACCAAAGCCGGTATTGGAGTAAATCTTCTTCTCGGCTATGCTTTCGATGAATACAATATGCTTGTTGTCGAAGGCAATGTTGCCGGTTATGAAACCGGTTTTGATGATCTCACTGCTACACAGGGTTTCGGCGGGGTGGCCTGGTATCATTATTTCGGAGCCAAAGGCGCCACCTTTTTCACTACAGTGGGTATGGGCAGCTATAATTTCGAGCTGAAGCTGAAAAAGGATAATATTGAAGTTTCCGGCTCCAACGATCCCGGATTCGGGATGCTGTTCGGCGTGGGTTACGAATTTTCCCGTCATTTTCAAGCCGGGGCCTATTTTTCATTCGGTAAGACCGAAGCCGGCCCGGTAGAGTTCGACCATGCGCATATAAACCTGTTGGTCAGCGTCGTCGCCTATTAAGGTATAATAAATAACTACGACTTTGGTGGCCCACCATTCATGGCGGGCTACCGCACTTTCAATCTTGCCAATTCCTCCATCGGGGCGATAAAGAATGTTGATGAATATTTCAGAAGTAGATTCTGAAATCCGTGATCTTGATTAGATAATCCCGCATTATTAGCTAAAAGATCGCTTATTTTCTTCTCAAGCTCAACCTGTTCGGCAATGGCATGCTGTTCAAAACTGGAAATGATTTCAATTACTTTGGGGCTTACTTCAGAATAAGACCGGCAAAACTTGTGATCCAACTTGATAAAATTCCAAAAGCCATCATGTGCGGCGTCAAAATCCAAAACCGGTTCTTCAATCATTTTCCGGATAAATTCTTCGCTGGGAGCATCCCAACGACTGGAATAACCAGGTGGAAAATTGGTGATACTTACATAAAATGGAACAAATGGTGAGGTACATGGTCTACCCAGACTCACCCAATAAATGGCCGGATCGAGTTCAATAGTATCCACATCCCGATATTGTATCACCACACTATTGCGTGTTGTCTCGGTGCAGATTGATCTTACTCCGGTCTGATGCGGACATCCGGTGACTGAATCAGCCGCATATAAATCGGTATCCTCGTAATGGTCGCGTAAAATCATCATAACGCTGAAGATGTTAGATTTTGCCTTGGGTTTGACCGAGAAGGGAAGGTCCTGCTGAAGCGGAATCGAATCGGCCGCAACATGCCGCAAACCGCCCCATTGACGGCAGAAATTGGCCGAATCGGCGGCCACGCTGGGATTGGAATAGACGCGGGCAAAATCAAATTCTCCACTGATCTTAGGATCATACCAGTCTCGATCTATGGCATACTTAATGATATCATCGGCGGCCAGAAAATTGACCGTATCGGATAGATCGACCTCTCTCACCGAATAGGTATTGGCGATAATAGCCACTTTGTCATCGGGTACTCGCGCCGCCAGCCAGTGTTTGCCGTTGACGGCACAAAACAGCCAGCCTTCGTCGGCATCAGTGATAAGATAGGTCCGACCGGATGCGTCATAACCGAACCTTTCAACCAGTTCACCGGCCAGATGGACGCCTTCGCGTGATGACTTGGACCTTTCGGCCACCAGCCGCCGAAGCATATAGCTGATACCGCCGTCGGTCAGTTCCGGTTTGTCCTCGCAGGAAGGGCAGGCATCGGAAGCTATGGCCACGCCCCATTCGTTGACATAGGCATCGGAGAAGCGCATCCCCGGCATCTCCGACCAGATATAGGCCCAGGTCGTATCGGTCTGATCCAGTTGGCCGCCGTTCAGGAGCGTCACTTTTTCGCCCGGCTCGTGAATTATCCTTGGGATTTTATGATGATTGACTACCTGCGGGCCGGAGTCGTCTTCGTTATGGCCCATGATGACTTTACCCGAAGTCGAGGCATCCTTGCCGACGACAACGCCGTAGCAGTTATATTCAGCCGAAGCATAAGTTGTCAGAATATAAATCGAAAGAAACAAGGCGAAAGTAATAAACCGTTTCATGCGACCCTCCCATGGTCGGATTATTTGATTATATGGGAATTATAGGGGATGATGTATGGGTGAGCAAGTGATAAAAATTCGCAGGGTCTCACTCGCTGCGAGGCTGATGCCTCTTTGCGAGAAGGACCCTGCGGCACACACGCTCGTATGTTCTTTAAAGCAATTGGCGTAAGCCCCCACTACGCCAACCATTTTCTTCTATCAGGCGACCGGCTGTTTGGGAGCCGGATCGGCCTCAAGGTTATATCCGAGCATGTCGTTTAGGTCTTCCTGCACGGTTGCGATTGGTTTGATGTCGAATTTCTCGACCAGAACCTTGACCACATTGGGCGAAAGGAAAGCCGGCAACGACGGTCCCAGGCGGATACTTTTGACACCCAGATGCAGCAGAGCCAGAAGGACGATAACCGCTTTTTGCTCATACCAGCCGAGGTCGAAAGAAATCGGCAGGTCGTTGATGTCATCGAGTTTGAAGACTTCTTTCAGTTTCAAAGCGATAACCGCGAGCGAATAGCTGTCGTTGCACTGTCCGGCGTCCAGAACGCGGGGGATACCGCCGATGTCACCCAGCTCAAGTTTGTTATAACGGTACTTGGCGCATCCGGCGGTTAGGATAATGGTATTATCCGGCAAAGCCTCGGCCATCTCGGTAAAGTAGCCTCTCGTCTTTTGACGACCGTCACAACCGGCCATGACGATAAAGCGTTTGACCGCTCCCGACTTGACGGCATCGACAATTTTGTCGGCCAGGGCCATAACCTGATTATGAGCGAACCCACCGACAATAGATCCGGTTTCGATCTCTTTGGGGGCTGAACAGTTTCTGGCCAGTTTTATGATTTCGGAAAAATCCTTGGAGCCGTCGGCATTAAGCTTGGTGATATGTTTAACTTCCGGATAACCGACCATGCCGGTGGTGAAAATCCTGTCTTTGTAGGATTCCTTGACCGGGACGATACAGTTGGTGGTCATCAGGATCGGGCCGTTGAACGAGGCGAATTCCTTGTCCTGTTTCCACCAGGCGTTGCCGTAATTGCCGACGAAATGATCGTATTTCTTGAAAGCCGGGTAATAGTTGGCCGGCAGCATCTCACTGTGAGTATAAACATCGACGCCGGCGTTTTCAGTCTGCTTCAACAAGTCTTCCATGTCTTTCAGATCATGACCCGAAATCAGAATTCCGGGATTGTTGCGCACGCCGATATTGACTTTGGTGATCTCCGGGTTACCATAAGTCTCGGTATTGGCCTGGTCCAGAAGAGCCATTCCGGTTACGCCCATTTCGCCGGTTTTTAAAACCATCGCCAGCATCTCATCGACAGTCAAATCACGGGTGGTCGAGGCCAGCGCCTCCATGATAAACATATACAGATCGTTATTGGTATGCTTCAACACGGCGGCATGTTCGACATAAGCGGCCAGTCCTTTGAGGCCGTAGGTCGTCAGTTCACGCAGGGACCGGACATCCTCGTCTTTGGTCTCCAGGATGCCGACTTTGGCGGCTTTGTCGTGGAATTCTTCGACTTTGTCCGAAAACCAGACAGCCGAGTCATGCAGTTTTTCATCGAAGTCTTTGCCGGACTTGTTCCGGTAGGCTTCTTCGAATTTATTTTTGAGATTTTCGCGAACGGTCAGGCTTTCTTTGATCAGGGCCACGAACCGGTCGTCATCGAAATTGGCATTGGTGATAGTCGCAAAAAGGGCTTCGGTCACGAAACGACCGGCTTCGGAGTCGATAATATCCAGCTCTTTTGCTTTTGTCCCGTAAATCGAGATTCCCTTCACTATATATATCAACAGGTCCTGCAGATTCGAAGTGCTTTCGGTTTTTCCACAGACGCCCCGCTTGTTGCAACCGCGATTTTTCGAGGTTTCCTGACACTGGTAACAAAACATGCTCATTTTATTTACTCCTCAAAGCTTTTGACTCCATTTGCTGTCTCTATCTATCTTCAGCCTGGATAATCATTACCAAACTTGAAGTAATAGATCGGGCTTTTCTGCCGATTGCGACTTGATGTAAATCAAAAAGAGGAAGATTATTCTTAGATTTTTAAAAAAATGTTACGGCAGGCCACACTCGTGTGTTTTCGGTTCGGCCCGCTTCGCTTGCCTCACCCAGGCATCGCCTGTCCTCTGCTGTCGCGGGGATGACCTGAGTATGTCAAGTTTTATTGCCCTGGGGCAGATGAGGACATTCATGTCGCTGACATCTGCCGTCCATATAATTATCCTTTATGAATCCTCGATTATGACGGCGGTGCCGTAGCAGAGAAGTTCGGCCGCGCCCTGCATCATCGACGAGGTGGAAAATCTTATCGTAACAATAGCGTTGGCGCCGAATTTCTCAGCTTCGGCCACCATACGGTCTCTGGCCTGCTCACGCGATTCAGCGATCATTTTCGTATATTCTTTAATTTCACCTCCGACCATGCCGCGTAAAACAGCCAGGAAATCACGTCCGACATGCCGAGCACGGATGGTGTTGCCCCTGACCAATCCAAGGACTTTAACTATACGTTTGCCCGCTATTTCATCCGATGTGACCAATATCATCGTTGTACCTCCTTGTACCTGTCTCGATTATGGGCAAATATACGTTCTCGACCGACGGATACAAGTAGAAAACCTCCGCCGATAATCAGTGCTCCGACGCCGATTTTTGGGAAGAGGGCTACTGCCGGATCCATGAAGTAATCTTTAACCAGATAATAGGCTCCGGTGATAAGCATAATCACCGCGCCGACCGAGGCGAAAATCCAGCCGAGGCCGCGTTCGATGCGGCGGTAGATACCCTGCCAGTATCCTTCCCAGACTTCCAATGGCAGATCGTTGTATTTCACTTTTCCGGTCACCTCCTTGACTTTGTCGAGCTGGGCCAGTTCGGCACGGCAGTCAGCACATTCTTCGAGATGCCCCGATACCATCTCATGCTGCGCGCCGTCGAGTTCGCCGTCCTGATACCCGGCCAGAAGCTCTCTGATCTGTTCACAGTTCATGACTTATTTACTCTCTTCCATCAATTTGGCCAGCCGCTTGCGGGCATAATACAAACGCGACATGACCGTGCCTTTGGGGATATTCAAAAGCGTGGCTATTTCATCATAACTCATCATTCGAAAATGATTGAGATTGATTATTTCCCGATCGTCAAACCCCAGTTTCTTAAGAGCTTCGGTCAGACGGCGTTTTTCATCTGAGGCAACCAGTTCGCTTTCCGGAGTCGTTTTGTCCACCAATAGATAATCGACATCGTCCATATCGACCGTGCGAGCGGCGTGGACTCGTCTTTTGCGCAGAGCGTTTTTGCAGAGGTTGGCGACGATTGAATAAAACCAGGGGAAGAACCGTTGTTGTTCGTCGAAAGTTTTGGCCGAGGAATAAACGCGCAAAAAAGCCTCCTGAGAAATGTCATAGGCATCGTCGGAGTTACCGACCATCCCCAGGGCAAGGAAATAGGCTTGTTTCTTGTACTTCTCAACCAGCCCCGCAAGCGCCTTGACCTTGCCTCGCTTTAGCTGGTGCATCAACATGTTATCATTATCCTTCATAGCTCTTATCCAATATACCGGGGTAGGGGGATTTTATTCAATATTTTTTTCAGGCACCGCCCGTGGGTTTGTTTCAAAAAGCCAAAAAAGCCAAATTCCCCGTAAGTGATAGCTGTGTAAGGGATAAGAGTATGGCTTCGTTTTGGGTTCGTTCATGTTTTTGTGGCGGAGCCACTTTTTGGCTGACGGCAGCGAGGCTGCTTTTGGCTGTCGCCAGAATGACCTAAGCAAGCGTCTACAGTGAGGCAAGCGAAGCGGGCCGAACCGAAAGCACGCAATGCGTGTTTGGCTTTGATTGCTCATTTTTGCGGTATCACCGCTTTTTGACTGTCGTGTGGATGACCTGAATTCTGATAAAATATAATTTGGGTGAGATTTCGGCCATAAATATAGACCCCCGGTTTCAGGTTATATAATAGGGGGAGAGGTTGGGATCAGTG
>JAAEQF010000164.1 GCA_024231695.1 FCB group bacterium | reverse complement strand
TTTCTGTGCAGCATCATCCCGAGGCATCACCAGGTCCTCACGACAGTATGAAAAAGCTATTTGGCCAATTCATTAACAGTATGGAAAAAAGAGACGGTTAGGTTTTAAGAATCTCAGGAGCATACCATGCCGCGAAGAGATGATATTAATAAGATTATGATCATAGGGGCCGGGCCGATAGTAATCGGGCAGGCCTGCGAATTTGATTATTCCGGGACCCAAGCATGTAAGGCCTTGAAAGAGGATGGGTATGAGATTGTTTTGGTTAACAGCAATCCTGCCACTATCATGACCGACCCTAAGGTTGCAGATCGAACCTATATTGAGCCGATCTTGCCTGAGTTTCTCGAAAGGATAATAGAAAAGGAGCGCCCCGATGCCTTGCTGCCTACTATGGGCGGTCAGACAGGCTTGAATGCCGCCTCAGAATTGGACGAGCTCGGCATATTGAATCGATACGGCGTTCAGATGATCGGGGCCAATCCTGAGGCGATCCGTAAGGCGGAAGACAGGAAGCGTTTTAAAGAGGCTATGGAGAAGATTGGGTTAGATCTTCCGACCAGTGGATATGCTACCTCTCTTGAAGATGCCCGGGAAATCGTTAGGCAGATCGGATTTCCGGTGATTATAAGGCCAAGCTTTACCCTTGGCGGAACAGGAGGCGGAACCGCCTATGGGGAAGCGGATTTAGAGGCTATCGTAAAGGGGGGGCTGGAGTCCAGCCGAATTAATACGGTGCTGATAGAACAGTCGGTTATCGGTTGGAAAGAATACGAATTAGAGGTCATGAGAGACCTGAAAGACAATGTGGTCATTATATGTTCCATTGAAAATATAGATCCGATGGGGATTCATACCGGTGATAGTATTACCGTCGCCCCAGCCCAGACCCTTACGGATAAAGAATATCAAAATATGCGGGATGCCTCGATTGATATTATTCGAGAGATCGGCGTGGAAACCGGCGGATCGAATATCCAGTTTGCCGTCAATCCGGAGGACGGCCGGATGATTATTATTGAGATGAATCCCCGGGTCTCTCGTTCTTCGGCCCTGGCTTCCAAGGCAACGGGCTTTCCTATCGCCAAGATGGCGGCCAAGCTGGCCGTCGGATACACTCTGGATGAAATCCCTAATGATATTACTCAAGAGACGCCGGCCTCCTTTGAGCCGACGATAGATTATTGCGTAGTCAAGAT
>JAAEQF010000163.1 GCA_024231695.1 FCB group bacterium | reverse complement strand
TGGCCGCTTGCAGGCGCGATCCGCGAGTAGCCTGGGTCGGCTCAAATTTCGGCAGAGGGGTTTCTACCTGAGGGGGTGCGTAAGTCTGCATGCTTTTCTCCTTTCACGGGAGATTGGGGTTTGACAAACTATCCCTCCATTTTTCGGCCATTGGCTTTAACAAATTTCATGATTTACCCCCACTTCCTGCCTTTTTACCAAAAACTGCTTAATTTTTGACCTTCCCGCCTATATTCACCAAATGACTGATTATGCCCCTAAATACGTAACCTGTTGAAAAACAATAAAATTACATGCAAAATCCGACTTCTCATGCCGGTTTTACCGAAGTATTCCTTCGATTTATTAACAGCGCCTTTCCATGAATCGTATCTTCAAAGACATTGCCGGGAATGGCCCGATTGGAAAGACATTGACAATATAAAACTATATCATATATTACTTTAACAACTGGCCTAAACATCTGAGACGCAATTTTGCATTAATTAGAATTTTCATCAATACTTCGGGGGTATTATGAGATATTTCCAAATTTCTTGCGCGGCTGTTTTGATTTTGTTGTTCGCTGCCACTTTATCCGCAGAGCCGATACCGGATATAATTCCTGTTCAAATAGAAAACCAGAGCCTTGCTAATATCCTGACTCCCGACCACCGTCTTAATATGGACAAAATCCGTGCGTCCGGTTATGAAGGATCGCTCGATCTGGAAGGCTATGATATCCGCCTCGATCCTGAAACCGGCGAACCGATTTTACGCCCCCAGCAATCGCTGTCCAATACGGTTCACCCCGATGATATTTACTGGGATAATACTCTGTCATCGACAATCCCGGGAACCGATGGAATCATCTACGCTATGACCATCTATGATGGCCATCTCATCATCGGTGGAAATTTCAGCCTTGTCGAAGATACTCCAGCCGATAACATTGCCGCCTGGGATGGCTTGGAATGGTCGGCTCTGGGATCGGGAACGAATAGCACTGTTTATGCCTTGTCAACCTATGACTCCAAATTGATTGTCGGTGGTTCGTTTACTTCGGCCGGCGGATCAACCAGGAATAGAATCGCTTCCTGGAACGGCTCTTCCTGGTCATCTTTCGGTTCCGGCTTTAGTGGCATTGTGTGGGCTTTTGCAGTTTATGATTCCAAATTGATCGCCGGAGGTGACTTCACCAAATCGGGTTCGACGACATGCAACAAAATCGCTTCCTGGAATGGCTCCAGCTGGTCGGCTCTGAGTTCGGGAATGAACGGCAGAGTACGAGATCTCATCATATATGATTCCAAGCTAATCGCCGGAGGTTCGTTTCAGACGGCGGGTGGGCTATCGGTAAAATATACCGCCTCCTGGAACGGTTCGTCGTGGTCCGCTCTGGGCACGGGAATGAGTTCCAATGTTTATTGCCTTACCATCTATGATTCCAAATTGATCGCCGGAGGCTATTTTAGTACCGCCGGAGGAGTATCAACCGGAAGAATTGCCTCCTGGGACGGCTCCAACTGGGCCAAGATTGGAGGAGGAATTTATTCTTATGTCTATTCGCTGGCTGTTTATGATTCCAAATTAATTGCCGGAGGCGACTTCACAACCGCAGGCAGTGTTACGGCCAATTATATCGCTTCCTTTGATGGTTCCTCCTGGTCGGCCATGGGATCGGGAATGGATGAAAAAGTTTTTGCTCTGGCCGCTTATGGTACTGAATTGTGTGCCGGAGGACAATTTACTGATGCCGGCGGCGTGGCAACCAGCAATTTCGCCACCTGGGATGGTTCTGCCTGGATGGCCCCGGGCGGTGGTATCGGTTCAAATGTCCAAGCTCTCACTATCTATGATTCCAAGTTGATCGTTGGCGGTGAATTTACATCTGCAGGTGGAGTTGCTGCAAAATATATCGCCGCTTGGGATGGATCTTCCTGGTCACCCCTGGGGACAGGTATGAACGGCAATGTATCCGCCCTGGCTGTCTATGACTCAGATCTGATCGCGGGTGGTGGCTTTACTACTGCCGGAGGAGTATCGGCCAATTATGTCGCCTTATGGGACGGCTCATCATGGTCGGCGATGACAGGAGGAATGAATGATGCAGTCTGTGCCCTGCATGTCTCCAGCGTAGGTCTGGTTGCCGGCGGTTATTTCACGACCGCGGATGGCAAAACGGTAAATGGAATCGCCCGCTGGCTCACTTCAACCTGGAGTAATTTTTCCACAGGCGTGAATGGTCCGGTATTTGCCATGACCACCTATAACGACGATTTAATTTTGGGCGGTGACTTTACTTCCGGCGATGGTAAAACCATAAATAGGGTTGCCGCCATAACTTTCACTCCTTACACAAAATGGCTGCTATTAGGATCAGGATCGAGTAATGGGGTGAATAACACCGTTCATGCTCTGACCGTTTATGATTCTACACTAATTGTCGGAGGCAGCTTTACCTCCGCCGGCGGAAAGATGATCAGTAATATTGCCGCGTGGGACGGCTTATCCTGGGATTCGTTGGATTCGGGCCCGAATAACAATGTTAATGCTCTGTATGTCTATGGCGAGCGGATGATCGCCGGGGGAAATTTCAGCACCGCCGGAGACAGTACCGTCAATAATATAGCCTCATGGGACGGCGCCGACTGGTCGCCGCTGGGTACGGGTATGGACAACACCGTTTCCGCTCTTGCTGTGTATGATAACAATTTGATAGTCGGAGGTGACTTCACCGGCGCTGGCGACAAAACTGCACTATACATCGCCCAGTGGACAAAATGGGCCGACCCGGTTTACTTCTGCGGTGATGCCAACGGCGATGGATCGCTTAATATCGGCGACCCGGTGTATATTATCAATTATGTTTTCAAATCCGGGCCAGCCTCCGATCCACTATGCATAAGCGACGCCAACAATGACGGTTCGGTCAATATCGGCGACCCGGTTTACCTGATAAACTACATCTTCAAAGAGGGTCCTCCTCCAATCGAACCCTGCTGCCCCTAAGTTTGGAAATAAACCAGCTGAGCGGTGTAACTATATCTCCGCAACCGCGGTTCCGGCGATGATATCATGATTACATCTGCGGTCATGGCCTGAAATGATGACTCTATCGGGCAATTAATTACAAAAAACATATGTTGATATTGACGCCCAAATTCGTATCTTATTTTTTTGGATTAACTATGCTTAAAGATATTTTTCAACTGGCCCGTCCGGGGCAATGGATTAAAAATGGCGTCGTTCTGGCCGGATTGATATTTTCCGGAAGCGCGGCAGAAAGCGATAATATCATTCTGGCCCTGGCCGCCACCGGCCTGTTCTGCCTTTTATCATCGGCGGTCTATATGGTCAATGACTTGATGGACGCCGAAGCCGACCGCCAACACCCAACCAAAGCCTTACGGCCCATAGCATCCGGCCGAGTCACGCCTCAGACAGCAGCCATTGTCGCTGTGATTCTTGGGGGAGTATCTCTGGCCGGGGCCTGGTTTCTTAATTATGGTTTCTTCCTGACCGCTGCCGGCTATCTGGTCATCAGCCTGCTTTATTCATTTTATCTCAAGCATATCGTTATTATCGACGTGATGACCATCGCCACCGGGTTTGTCCTGCGGGCCGTGGCCGGCGCCATCGTCATCGATGTTAATTTTTCCGGTTGGCTGTTGATTTCCTCATTTTTGCTGGCTCTTTTCATCGGCTTCGGAAAAAGAAGACATGAACTGGTGCTCCTGGAAGGAAACAGCGACCGGCATCGCCGTATTCTCAAAAAATATTCGAGCTATTTCCTCGACCAGCTTATCGGCGTCGTCACTCCGGCCGTGCTGGTCTGTTATTTGATTTATGTCATCTCACCCGAGGTCCAGCAGAAACTGAACACTCCGTATTTATACCTGACCACGCCGTTTGTCATTTATGGTATTTTCCGCTACCTGTATTTGATTCATCTTGAGGAAGGTGGAGGTTCGCCGACCAGATTGCTTCTGACCGACCGCCCGATTCTATTGACCGTCGTCCTCTGGCTGGCCACGACGATATTGCTTCTGTATGTGCTGTAGCAAAGACTTATATACTTCTCGAAACCACAAGTAGCGTTTTATTCCGATTCCTCGTCAGTCGCCTCAATTCCTTCAACCGCCGGGCCGGTTTCCACCGCCAAAGTCTCTTCTTCGGTTAGTTTCAGGCGGAAAACATCGAACATGGCCACAAAAACAGCCGCAATCACCGGCCCCAGAACAACACCCAACAACCCGAACATACTCACCCCGCCCATAATCGAGACGAATAGTAGCATGGTATGCATGCCGGTTTTGCCCGAAACCAAAAGCGGCCGCAGGATATTATCGATCTGGCTGACGGCCACGGTACCGATGGCAATCAACAACGTTCCTTTAATCGGCGACCCGGTGGCAATAAGAATCAATCCCGCCGGAAGGTAAATCAAAAACGGCCCGACAATCGGGATAAAAGCCAGAAAAGCCATGAACGCTCCCCAGAACACCGGCGAGGGCAGACCCATTATTACCCATAATATGCCGCCCAGAAAACCCTGGATCAACGAAACCACTATCCCGCCGTACATGGTCCCTTCGATAACCGTTTTTAGATGATTGACGGTGGTGTCGGCCTGGTCGCCCGACATCGGAATTAGCGCCTTGATCTGATCGAACAATTTGTCGCCGTCCCGAAAAAGAAAAAACATAAAGAAAATCATCATCCCGAACTGGAACAGAATCCGCCCGGTGTTGGCCAGGATATTGGTTGTCTGGGACAGGGCGATTTTGGAAACAGATTTCAGGCTATTTTCGATTATTATCTTTAGATCGAGTTGTGAAAGATCAACATAGGAAGACAGCCTGCTTTGGGCATATTCATAAATAGGCGAGTTTTTAATATCAATCAGTTGATCGAGTTTACCGGAATCAACCCAGTCTTTAAAATGATCGAACATCCCGATTGTTTCTTGCACTAGAGCGATACCCAAATAGGCCGCCGGGGCAATTATCAGAATAACAATCAGCGTGGTCATAATCAACGAGCGCAGATTGCCTGATTTGACGCGCTTCTCCAGCCATTGATACATCGGATAGAAGACAATAACGAATATGGCCGACCAGCACATGGGGACCAGAAAGGGCGCCAGAATGCGGTAGAACAGATAAAACGATAACACCACCACCGCAATAAACAGACCGGCAAAAAAGTGTTCTTTTTTCATGCTGTACCACCTCGGATAATCACCGTAAATCCGTTTACGGTTTGCAAAAGGCAACCGAATCGCCCTTAAATAATAATCAATATATTATGCTAATCGACAGATTGAGCGTTGACAACAAGAAAATAATTCGACAATGTCGCCGTTTTGCACTGATCGGCGCTTACGGTTTGTCAGATTTATTTTTATCTTTGTTCTCCAGCGCCTCCAGTTCGGCTGGGTCGATTTCCACCCGTGGCTGTTTGATACCCAGATAGCGCTGATACCATTTCCACTTTTTGCGTTGCTGCTTATAATATTTCTTGTACAGTTTTTCTTTATTATGCGCCACGGCATCGAGTCGTTCGATTTTCTGCAGGAGGTTTTCGATATTTTCCCTCCGTTCCAACGCCTGGCGAAAAGTATCGTAATCCTTGATCGAAAAAATAGATTGAATCATCGGCTCGAAAAAAACCATCGTCTGCGAACCGATATAATTGAGCGGCTTGACCGATTCCAGAAAAAGAATAGCCGGAACGGTCATCCGCCAGGCCACGACTCGCTTGGCCAGCTTTTCAAGAACGGCGTCCTCCTCGGGAGGAATAGCCTTTTTGGCTTCAGGTACTTTGCCCAGATCGGAAGAACTGAATAAATCCTTAAAAAAACTCACTTGGCATCCTCGAATTCTATCTTAGAGCGGACTATTTCCATCACCCGATCTCGATTACCGGCAAATTTGATATACAGGCCGCGAAAATTCTCCAGTCGGGAAGGGTGACCGAAAGGCGAAAGCAAAACACCGTTTTTATCGGGATAGTACGAGCGGAAAAGATTCCATTCCTTTCTTAAAGCCTGAACCATGGTCTTGACCACAAAATGATCATCATAAAAATAATAACGGGTCGGAAAATAAAACCCACCCATCGAACCGAACAGAATCAATACCGCCAGCACCGTCAAAAAAGGAGAAAACGATATCAACCAGGTTAAAACGACACAGACGATCAAAAAGATGGTCGTCAGGATAGTGATGCCCTTATTGCGAGCCGCCGGGTGACAACTATACTCATATATTGGCGGATCAACAGGTTCTTCAGGCGAAGCTGAAGACTGAATGTCGTCTTTGCTCTCCTCGGCGGAAGCTTTCTTATTCTCGCTTTCCATACTCTACAATTATCCTTCTTGGCCGCCAGAGGACTTATCTCCCTCGGAGAACATCCGATACCTTTCCTTGCGCACCTGTTCCATCTGCTCCATCAATTCCTTGGGCTCGATGATGTTTTTTTGCACCAAAAGACGAACCAAGGCCTCCTGAGCCAGGTTATTGGACAAAGCCAATTCCTCGAACGATATCTCCCGCTCCTGACCGTTGACTACGATTTTCAATGCGGGCGGTTTGTTTTCAGCCATAATCTTTTGCCTTCCGCAACTTAAAATCTGCCGGGTAATCGATATTCCCCCGCCAATTCCGTTCTTATAATTATCCCTTCAAACGCTATACGCATCATCGGGCCGGATAGTTCCGGGACAATGATCCCCCCGGAATTAATTAAGATATGTATTTTCTGGCAAAAATCAATACATTGGATTCGAAATTCGAGTTTCCGCCTCAATGGAAATTTAACGACATCTAACATAGTTTCGTATATTTACTGAAAATTGAGTCTGGCAATAGAGTTTTTAGGAGTTTTTGAAAATGAAACTGCAAATTAGCGGTATGAACTGCGACGGCTGTGTCCAGGCAGTCAAAGAAGCTCTGCTTGAAATAGATGGAGTTGATGTGGTCGTGGTCGATCTGGAATCCGGTACGGCCGATATTCAGATGTCCTCGGCCGATATTTCAATTGATCAGCTGGTCATATCTGCCAAACTGGCCGGATATGGTGCCACATTGGCCGGCGATTAACCACAATTTAAGATTATTTCCTACAATCGCCTTCTTACTAATGGTCGAGAGTAGGAAACACGCTGAATTATCTCGAATCCGGAGTCCTCGAATATTTTCAATGGCCCGGTGTAGGCAAAAGCCGCCGGTAATTTTTTACCGTCCTTGGTTAAGGGCGTCGGGTAACCCTCGACGATTTCTACTTTCCGCTTTTTCATACATTTAAGGGCCGCTTCCAGCATCGCCCAAGCCAACCCCTGATGCCGGTAATCCTTATCGATGAAGAAGCAATTCACCGACCAGACTTTTTCGATATCATCCCGGCTGTATGCTTTCATTCTTTCTGTACGGGGAAAAGATGTCCTCGGCCCAAACGAACACCAACCGACAGGTCGTGAACCGTCATAGGCCAATAGTCCGGTCAGTTCGCCCGAAGTAATAAGTTTTTTCATCCGTTTTTTGGCTTTGGCCCCTTTGGTTTCCTCCCACAGTTTACCGCCTTTGGGGATTCTCCACCACTGGCACCAACATCCGCCGCAGGCGCCTTTGGCGCCGAACAGCTTTTCCAGATCTTTCCATAAATCGGGGGTCGGCTCTTTGAAAGTAATATCAGACACAGTCTTCACTCCTTATTCGACAGACTATGACCAAATACATTTTAAGGCAAGAATTTGTTTAGCTATTCCCACAGCGCCTTATTCGCTAAACGGCAAGGAAGATGTCATCGAGGGATACAGTTTCCGTAAAAATTCGGTCATCCGTTCGGTGGCCTCGTCAAAATCGGCATCGAGAGCCAGAGGCATGGTCAACCGGCAAATGGCCGCATCGGTCGGCTGCAGCGCCACCGAGTTTTTCATCAGGTCAAGCTTCAGACCATATTCGGAGGATATCACTCCGCTGCGTGTTTCAAACCAATAGACCATAATCTCTTTGCGCCGGGGGCTGGCAATCAGCAAGCGATTGACTCGAATATTTTTCCCGACGCCAAGATCGAGATCATACGGTTCAATAGTCTGGATTTTATATCCGCCACCGGGCAGACAATGTTTGGGCGAATGGATTTGCGAACCATATTTCTGGCTCGAAAAATAGGCCATGAACAACCAGAAAACTTCCCCCTCGATGTTGCGGTACATTCTCAATGTGGTCGTATCGGCCTTGAGCACATCATAGGCGTACTGTTCAAACCTCTCCTCAGTACCCATATATTCATCAAGGCTGTACGGAATCTGCTCGAATTCTGGTGGCCGGTCGGGCAGAGCCTGATGGCCGCGCAGGTAAGTGCCGAAGCCGCCGAATAGGGCCAAAACTGCGATAGCCACGATTGATTTAATCACGCTGCCGCTCATATCTTTTTGCTTCCCATTTTAATCACACCGCCCCAGATAAAGAGCATGATAAAAGCCACGATGAAAACCATCATCCCCGACAATTCATGTAAAAAATCTTCGGCCAGTTCCCGCGAGATCGTATAGGCGCCAACTGAGGTGAAGAGGATGCGAAAAATATTCGCCCCCACGGCGATGGGGATAGTTGATAAAAACAAGATGATTTGCCGGGGCAATCCTTTTTGCGTCGTACGGGCATAGACCGCACCCAGGGCCAAAAGTGAAATCAAAGACCTGAGACCGCTGCAGGCCTCAGCCACTTCCAGCGAATAGCCCGGCAGATGAATTATATTCCCCTGGCGAACCGCGGTCATACCGATCATATTCAGAATCTTGACCGTGACTTTGGTGGCAAAAAGCTGCATCGGGAAAGTGGCTGCATAATATATCACATACGGAAGCGGTATCATAAACACCAGAAACAGCAATTCAAACCAGGCCGCGATGGCCACTCGACGACCCAGCAAATACCAGACCAGACCATACAGGGTAATTATCAGCGACAGGCGAAGAGTGAAATACTCGGCCGCCGCGGTGGAGAGGACAAACAGGGCCATACCGGCCAGAAAAATCGGTAAACCGGTATTGTCACCGGCCGGATTGATCAGTTCTTTCAGCCGCGCTCTTTTCTTCCAGATCAGATAGCCCGAAATAAATGGAATTAGAAAGCCGTGGGAATAATTATCGTCATTGTACCATTCGGTGACCAGACCGGAGAGCACCGGAAAATAGATAAGCAGAAACAACCCGAGGGCAATAAATAGCGATATCGCCGATTTCTTATACGATGCCGAATCAGTGGTCGTCGTCATTGGGCCGTGCCGGTCCTTCGAATTACAAAATGTTTTGGCAATTTCATTGCCTGAGTGACTAAATATATACTATATTATCGACCCAAACGTTGAAATATTTGTCTGGATGATGTATTTTTTATAGTTCTGTGGAAATGACCGTGAAACCCATCCCTTCTGAATCGTATAAGAAGTGATGATCGAAGCGGCGGAAAAGCAGTCCAAAATACTCATAACCAATTGATGGAAGAATATGAGATATCAGGAAAAAAAGAGAGAGCGGCGCCCACGCAGTTTGAAATCGTCATCGAAACGCAAAAGAATGTATCAATTGATCGTCGATCTGACTGCCCGGGGAATAACCGAAGACTCGGTCAAGCTAGCCAAAAAAATGGAACGGCGACTCAAACGCGACGGGCGGGAATGCCACCTGCATCAAGCCCAATCCTGGGACGAATTCGGTAAACAAGTAGCTGGCGCTGTTCGCCAAAGACCGTTTGCCCTGGTGATTTTCGGTGGTGACAGTTCCGTTCGACTGGCCGCCTCGCGTGCAGTCAAGAGCCGCATCCTGCTGGGAATCGTCCCCTGCGGGCGGTACAACAGTATATTCCGTTCCATTTACGGCCACAACGAACCCGAAGAGGCTCTTGGGATCATCAAGTCGGAATATCAAACCCGCATCGATGCCGGTCTGGCCAATGGTCATTTTTTCCTCGGCAGTCTCGTTTGCGGTCTGGTCCCGGCTATGATCGAAAGACTGGGCGATAAGAAGCTTCCCCGCCTGGCCATGACTTGGTCGAAATTAGCCACTCACGCCGCCGATGATTCAACTCCCCGCGACACGATAATGAAAGTAGATTCTTACACCTTTACTGCTCAACCGCTGATCCTGAACATACATCTCCTGCCCTATTTCATGACCCTGCATTTTGCGCCGGTGGCCAGCACCGACGACGGACGTCTGATTTTGATTTATGACCAGGACGGCAACCGCGAAAATGCCGCCCATTATATCCGCGACCTGCATAAAAATAAATATCAATACAGTAACAGCATTCAAATGATCCGCGGCCAAAAAATCCACATCGCTCCGGCAGCCGGCCGTAAATGGCTTTTGGACACCGATGAAGTCGAATTTTCCGGCAACGAGATCGCTGTCGAGGTTCTTCATCGGGCTCTGAGAGTTTTTTCCCATGCGCCTGAAAATAAATAAGCTTCTGTTCCGGCTGTTTTTAACGGCGTTGTTATTTTACGGCGCCGCTGGCGCCGAAGAATCTTCACCAACCGATCAAATCGATTCAATTCAGCCGGCGGATAGCGCTTCTCTAATTGATAGCTTGACAACCCCCGATTCGACTGCCGAAATATCAGACAGCGTTATATTGGAACCGGTCATGTATAATCTCGATCTCGACTCGGTCCTGATCGGCGCTTTTTGGGCCGACAAACCGTCTGAGGAAAAATCATCGTCGCCGACGACAGCCCTGTTTAAGTCGGTTGCCTTTCCCGGCTGGGGGCAGTACTCCAACCGAAAGTATTTTAAAGCCGGATTCATCTTCGCTGTCGAGTCATGGTTTATTTTTAAAGCCGTCAGAGACGGCCGCGACGCCTCCGACTGGCGCGACAAATGGAAATCTACCCCAGATTCGCTGAGTTCGCAAAAGTTGGAATACTTCAATAAATACACCAAATACCGCAATCAGCGTAATACCAATATCTGGTACACGTCCATTATTATTTTTCTGTCGATGTTCGACGCTTTCGTTGATGCTCATCTTGACCGTTTTCCAGCCAAAGTTCGAGAACCGGAAAGTATTGCCCTCGACATCATTCCCGGAGAAAAGCCCCGTCTTATAGTCAGCTATAGTTTCTAAGGCTTCTCCTGTTAGCAAAACCTCATCTGGTATTTTTATAGAACCATAGCCAGGGATGGGCTTTTCTGGATTTTATATTGAGAGAGAATAATCAACAGGACGGTGTTTAAATAGGACTGATGATTAATCGTTGAGAATATAGCGGGACATATCCAGGTCGTATTTTTTCGGGTCAATGATGCGCACAATATCCAGATCGCCATTGGATTCATCAGCCAGATCCACCCAGACCACTTCTTTTCGTTCACCCTGCCGGTCGGCAATTACCCGTACTTCGGGTCGATGTAGAAAATCGGGATTAGTACGGGTGATAATGGCAAAACTGTCGTCGTTTAGAAGCACCAGTGTGCCGATCGGATAAATCCCGACAATACCGACGAATATGCGCATCAAAAATTCATCAAACTTGGCTTTCATCTGATACATCAATTTACGCAGAACTTCGTCCGGAGGAATTGCGTTCTTGATATAGACGCGGCCCGAAGTGAGAGCATCGAAACTGTCGGCGATAGAGACAATGCGAGCATAGAGGTTGATCGGCCGTGGTTCGGGCAATTGCGGATAACCACTGTAATCGGGATTGATATGATGTTCAAAAGCCACCGCCATGGCTCGGGCGGAATTACTATCGAGACGCAAAGTCTTGGCCACGGTCATGGCTCCCAGAACAGGATGTTGATGCATCTGCGCCCAATCGTATTCATCGTAGCGATCCGGTTTGGTAATCAGATCGTTGGGAAGTTTGATTTTTCCGATATCGTGAAACAATGCGGCAAAACCGAGTTCAGCCAATTCCTTGCGACCCAGCCCCAAATGAAAACCGAGCGTCACCGAGTAAATGCAGACATTGGTGCAATGGGCATATGTATATTCGTCGTAATCCTTGATTGAAGCCAGCTCGATCAGGGCCGCCTCATCCTCGGTTATTTGGTCGATAATCGAGTGAACCACGCGCTTGGTTCGGGCGACTGGTATTTTCTGATCCTGGGAAGCGGCGGACAGGGCTTCCTTGACCACTCCGATGGACCTGAAAAAAGTGTCCCGAGTCTGCTGCCGGATCAAGCGGCGGCTTTCGGCCGTCATTTTACTGCGATCCATGAATTTCTGTCGAGGCATTAGCGATATCGAATCAACGCCCGATTCGGTCAAACGGACAGCCAGTTTTCGAAAAGGATCGCCCTCGGGATCTTCGAATGTCCAGAGCAGATGAATGAAAATATCCATTTGTTCGGGGTTGACGGTGTCGCCTATGATTAATCCACCAATTCCCAGTTCGGCCCAGCGTTCAATCACCGAATAAACGCCGATCCGGTCGTCCTTGATAATATTGACAAATTGATCGTCGGCAAAGAATCGATTTCGAACCATTTTTATTGTGGTGCTGTGGCGGACTTCCCGAAACTGATGGAATTTTTCAAAAAACTGATCGGCATGACTCAGGTAGGACTCGTTGTCGGACTCGTACAGACGAGCCGTCTTGGACAGTATAAAAAAGGACGTCAGCAGTTCGTGAGCCAGCCGTTGTTTTTGTTTGTCCACTACTCGTTCGGATGATTCACTGACTGTCATTGCCGCCTCCGCCATAAATCAATTGTCGCCTCTGTTCCAAAGCAGCCGAAGCAGCTTCTCTCAGCCACCGCCGTCGGGAACAGGTAAATTTCAATATAACCCGTTCCGCATCATCGGAACGATTATGTGCCAAAGCAGTTAAAGCTGCCATCCTCGAGCGTACCATCCGCGCCCCGCCAAAAATATAAAAGCGGCCGATAATATGACCCAGAATATCAACGACTTCCGATCCCCCCAGGCGAGAGAACGCTATTAAAAACCATTCCTGCTCATCGGATGATAAATCCGTGAAATCATCAGAGGTCACGATTCTTAAAAGTGATTCGAAAGGTATCCGCCCGCCGATTTTTTCCAGATGATTGAGACTGGCCAGACGCACACCCCCGTCGCTATCGCGCAGAAAACAGCAGAGTATTTCGACCGCTTGATCGGTTTTCACGACAGATAAAGCCTCAACCGCTTCCAGCCGCACCCTGCTGTCGGTATGACCGGCCGCCATTTCCAGATAATTGACCGTCTGCTCGCCGCCGATCCGCCCCAAAATCATTACCGTATTTCGAACAACATACCAGTGCGGACTGCGCACGCCGTTACCGATGACCGCAATTTGATCGCGACCATATTCGGCCAGATGGTTACATACCATAATCCGGGCGTTTTTAGCCACCAACTGGCCCAGCAT
>JAAEQF010000162.1 GCA_024231695.1 FCB group bacterium | reverse complement strand
CGATGCACCCGTGCTTTCGGCTTGCGATGACATCACCACCCTGTGTGAAGATGAAACGCAGCTACTGGGAGTCACCGTTACAGGTGGCACCGGCACTATCGATTACGTCTGGTCTGCCACATCGGGTACTTTCGATGATAACGCCATTGCGGCACCTACATTTACGCCGCCTGCTGCGCCTGCTACGGTAACTATCACCGTAACCGTCACCGACGATAATAACTGCTCCGATCAGTGCAACTTCGACATTACCGTCGTCGATGCACCCATGCTTTCGGCTTGCGATGACATAACCACCCTGTGTGAAGATGAAACTCAGCTACTGGGAGTCACCGTCACCGGTGGCACCGGCACTATTGATTACAGCTGGTCTGCCACGTCGGGTACCTTTGATGATAACGCTATTGCGACACCAACATTTACGCCGCCGACTACACCAGGTGTGGTAACCGTTACCGTCACCGTCACCGATGACAATAACTGCAGCGACCAGTGCAACTTCGACATTACCGTCGTCGATGCACCCGTGCTTTCAGCTTGCGATGACATCACCACCCTGTGTGAAGATGAAACGCAGCTACTGGGAGTCACCGTTACAGGTGGCACCGGTACGATTGATTACGTCTGGTCTGCCACGTCGGGTACCTTTGACGATAACGCCATTGCGGCACCTACATTTACGCCACCTGCTGCGCCGGCTACGGTAACTATCACCGTCACCGTCACCGACGACAATAACTGCAGCGATCAGTGCAACTTCGATATTACCGTCGTCGACGCTCCCGTGCTTTCGGCTTGCGATGACATCACCACCCTGTGTGATGATGATACGCAGCTGCTGGGAGTCACCGTTTCAGGTGGCACCGGCACGATCGACTACAGCTGGTCGGCCTCGGAGGGTAGCTTCGATGATAACGCCATTGCAGCACCTACATTTACGCCGCCAAGTGCGCCGGCTACGGTAACTATCACCGTAACCGTCACCGACGATAATAACTGCTCCGATCAGTGCAACTTCGACATTACAGTTG
>JAAEQF010000161.1 GCA_024231695.1 FCB group bacterium | reverse complement strand
CGGGGTATATCAATCCCCATCCGCCGGAGGATTTTCTCCTGGCGGTAAAAAGGCAGTGCATCTTCAAATTTGGATACAATAATATGAGCCAGAAGCCCGGGAGTTGCGATGCTTTTTGGGATAATCTGGGGTGGAAGGGGTGCAATTTTTACCGTAGGCCCATCATCATCAACACCTTCACAGTTTTTACAGGCATATTTTTTACGGATATATCGAATTACCTGAACTTTGGCTGGTATAATCTCCAGTTTTTCAGACGTATCATCTCCGATATGACTCAGGCCACAACCGCACCCGCATACCTTTTCATCCTCTTTAATATCAATAACAACCTCTACACGAGGTAATTCTTCGGGAAGCTTCCTGCGACCACGTTTTTTTCGGGGGTGCTCCGGTATTATGACTGTTTCTGATAAATCATCCTTTTCAGGATCATCTGTCTGATCTTCATCAAACAAAAGAAGCTGCTTTTGATCCGATTTGGATTGTTTTTCAGTTTTTCTCCCAAAGAGTTCTTTCTGCAACAAACGGATACGCTCTTCAAGAAAGTCGATCCGTGATTGT
>JAAEQF010000160.1 GCA_024231695.1 FCB group bacterium | reverse complement strand
CGACCCAGCGCGGCGCCGTCCGCCCGCAGGCTTTGCGGCACCACGACGAGGGTGCCGCCGGAGCACAGGGTGCCGAAGAGGCCGGCCACCGAAGAGTCGAAAGCGAGCGACGGGATCAGCAGGAAGGTTCCGTGGGGGTAGCTGAGCAGACGAGCGCTCGTGGAGCCCAGGACGTTGCGGTGGCTGACCACCACTCCCTTGGGCCGGCCGCTCGAGCCGGAGGTGTAGAGCACGTAGGCGGCGTTGCCGGCCCCTACCGGGCTCGCCGGGGCGTCGTCACGGCCCGCCGGCAGCTTGTCGAGCAGCACCGGCCGCGGGTGCGGGGGCAGCCGCCCGGCCCACGGCGAGGCGGTTACCAGCACCGCGGCCCCGACGTCTTCGAGCTGGAGCTCGAGGCGCGCCGACGGCCAGTCCGGGTCGAGGGGGACGTAGGCGCCGCCGGCCTTGAGGATGCCCAACACCCCCACCACCATTTCCGGGGACGGTCCGATGCCGAGGGCGACCCGGATCTCCGGCCCCACCCTCAGGGTCCGCAGCCGTCGGGCCAGGCGCTCGGCTCGGCGCTCGAGCTCGCCGTAGCTCAGGGCGTCGTCGCCGAAGACCACGGCCACGGCCTCGGGCCTGCGTTTCGCCCGAGCCGTGATCCACCGGTGAATCGTGTCCTGCCGGGCAAGCTCGGGCCGCGGGCCGGCGCTCCACTCGACCAGCAACGCGTGCCGCTCGCCCCGGCTCAGCAGCGGCAGCTCCCCGAGACGCAGCTCGGGGCGGAGGGCGGCGGCGGCCAGCAACCGCCGGTAATGCCCCGCGAAGCGAGCGATGGTCGAAGCGTCGAAGAGCGCGAGGTCGTACGT
>JAAEQF010000159.1 GCA_024231695.1 FCB group bacterium | reverse complement strand
TGCTGCGCAAACCCAGAGGCTGGCCGAAAGATAGCCGTGTGCCAACCGCCGGTGAGTGTTATCGGCTTGTTTTGTCGAATCCGAACGTGCATGTCTGCCTGACCGCCCCGAGCAATATCAAACATCTGGAAGAGAATCTGGCGGCCCTGGAGGCCGGTCCGTTATCGCCCGAGGATCATGCGTTCATGTGCGAAGTCGGCGACGCCGTGCGCGGCAAGAAGAAGTTGTTGGGGTAGGGTGTGTTTTAGGAGGGTTGGCCGTAGGCGGCCAACTCCGCAATCGATTCAATCACCAAATCCGGTTTCACGCCGGATCGGGCAGTTTTCTTCCTGCTCCCTGTCCGTTAAGTGGCTCAACGCTGTTGCGGCTAACTGTGGGATAACGTATACTGATGCTAAGACTCAGGGTATTGAAATCGCCGACCAGCGCACACGGCTCAACCATGTCGATCCAGGAGGCAACAATGTATAATAGCCATCTCTTCCGTCTGTCTGCCCTACTTGTCACTATTATTATCGCCTTCGTGTCTTGCTCGGAGGACGATTGTCCAAGCTGTCCGGAAAACACGGACGGAAATCTGTTTACCGTACGGGTTCTTGACACATCCGGAAACCCCTTACGCGATATCAGAGTCGGCAGCATAAACCACCATTACCAGACGGCTGCTACGAGGAAGAGTTCAGGCAGTGCACTGGCGACCGCCCTGATTAACTTCTCGATAGCAGAACACGGATACGTCAAACTGGATATTTTCAACTATTACGCGCAATGGGTCGAGACTGTAATTGACTCAGTTCACATGAACGCCGGCTCATACGCCGCAGAATGGCTTGGAACAGACCACAACGACAATGTGGTTGTTAGCGGGTATTATTTTGCACAACTGTGGACGGAGAGTGCAGCTGACACCACGGTTCTCGTACTTGAACTGGGATCGGAGCCGTCCCAGACAATAATCGGCAGCACCGACAATGACGGCTACTTCGTCACCAACGACACTCTGTATTTCCCTGGCCTTCTCGG
>JAAEQF010000158.1 GCA_024231695.1 FCB group bacterium | reverse complement strand
CATACTTCCATGGCTTTTTATAGCGGTTCTGGTACTTGATCAAGCGACCAAATATATCGCGTTAAAAACACTGCATCTCGGTATGCCAGTGCCGGTACTGGGGGAATATCTGCGCTGGACGCTGACTTTCAATCCCGGCGGAGCATTCAGTGTTCGATTGGGCGGTCCGACCTATTACCTGATATCCTCACTAATTATATTTACGGTTCTGGTGGCCTATGTTTATTATCATCGCCGCACAGGGCATATTGCCATTCCGCTGTCGATCGTGGCCGGTGGGGCGGCAGGCAACATCACTGATCGCTTTCGTTTCGGCGAGGTAGTCGATTTCATCGATTGCGAGTTTTTTGATATCACTATCGGGTCGTATCATCTGGAGCGCTGGCCGATATTCAACATAGCCGACATGGCCGTTTCCTGCGGGATCATAACGACTATTTTTCTGATTTATTTTTATGGGCGGGAAAAAGAACAGGATCTTCCTGAGTCCGGTAACGAACAAACCGGCGAAGATATTTAGATTTATACGACCAGAGTTTACTTTTTCAAACTCAATCCAAATATCTACGGGCAGCAGGGAGTGATCGGTGGCGGGCCGTCTTTGAAGATGTAATTGATCACATAAACCACGTCGCCGATATTGAGACTGCTGTCGCCGTTGGCTTCGCCCCGGCAAAGAGGTACCGGAGCCGGGCCGTCTTTGAAAATATAATTGATGACAAAAACCGGATCGCCGATATTGAGGCTGCCGTCGCTATTAGCCTCGCCGCAATAGACCACGCCGGATGCATAGGGATTGCTGAGAATGGTCAGGGCATCACGGCCGCCAACATAGATCAGGCTGTCATCCACAAAGAAGCCGCCGATTGACCCCGGAATATCATACGAGTCCAAAAGCTCAGGCTCGGCCGGATTGCCGATATTCAAAACCTGCAGGCCGCTGTCGTAGTCGATGAAATAAACCACGTTCTCCCGGATAATAACATCCATCGGCGTAAACCCGTAAAGATCGGTGTCGGCTGCCTCGGTGGGCGCGGTCGGGTCGGAGACGTCGAGTACCTTGAAAGCGCCGCCGCTATAGCCGATATAGGCGTGGTCGTCCTTGACGGCAATAATCCGGGCGGTTGTGATCGGATCGAAATTGCTGTAAATCATAACGGGATTGGTCGGATCGGAGGCATTCAGGATACGCAGGAAACCGTCGCCGTCGGCGATATAGATCAGCGTATCGACTACATACAGGTCGTTGGCGTTCATATCACTGCCGTAGTAGTTGCCGATAGTGTCGGGCTGAGTCGAGTCGCTGATGTTGATGATATGGATGTCCCTGTAAGCGGCGGCATAAGCCAGTGTGTCCTGAATGAAGATTGCTTCGCTGTTACCTGAAGGGCATTGCCCTAAAGATACCGGAGCGGCTGGGGCAGCGAGATCGAGAACCTGGAAGCTGTTGGTGGTATTCATCAGGCCAAGAAAGGCCAGGCCGTTGCGAATGACAATATCGGTGATACTTCCCGAAACCGAAAAAGAGTCGATCAGCTGAGGATTGTCGGCAGCGGCGGCGTTGAAAATAGTCAGATTACCGTCCCACTCGCCGACATAAACAAAACTGTCGCCGGCACAGATTGCCTGGGCCTGAAGAGGGGAGGCATCATATTGCCCCGCCAGCACGGGCGCGGCCGGGTCGGCGATATTGATGATATAGAGGCCCCAGTCGGCGGCGATAAAGGCCAGAGTGTCGGCTATATCCAAGCTGTTACCGGAAACCCCGAAACTTTCGATCTCAAACGGTACGGCCGGGTTACCGGCATTGATGATTTTCAATTGTGATTCTTCGAGCAGATAAATTAAACTGTCGCGGACATAGACATCGACCAGCCGAATGCCTGGGGTTTCATAAGTACCCAGCGCAGCCGGGAGGGCCGGATCGGCGATATTGACGATATGTAAACCGACTGTATTTTCCGGTATAAACGCCTGCGAATCGAGGGCAAAGGATGACAGCACTGAAGCGCCGTTGGGAGGAATAGTCGGGCCGATCAGGGCCGGATTGGCCGGATCAGCCACATTGATGATAATGGGATAATCGCCTGCGCCTACAATCGCCAGGGTGTCGATGACAAACAAATGCCATATCGGCGAACCGGAATAGTAGGCCCCGTTCGAATCGGGAGCGGCGGGAATACTGACATTGACAATCTGCATGCCGCCGGTGTTGTCGGCGACATAGACTAGTGAATCTTTCAGGAAAACCTGCAGAGCCGTGCCGGGGGTGTCGTGAGTGGCTATAATGGCCGGTGTGGCGGGGGTGGCTATGTCGACAATGGTCAGACCCTGCCAGGTGGATGCGATATAAAGGTAATTGCCGCTTTTAACAATACTTTCTGGCGAGCCCTGAATATATAAGGTTCCCACGCTGTCAGGGGCGGCCGGATCGGATATGTCGAGGATCAGCAGGCCGTTAACCATGGCGCAATAGGCGTAATTTCCCTCGACCTCCACGTCCTTGAATCCGGACCAGGAAGCGCTGCCGCGGTATTCGATTCCGGCGCCTATGGCCACGGTGGCTGTCAATATGATAAAAACGGATATCATCAATAGAAACGTGATTGATCGTTTCACGATAACCCCTGCCTTCCCTGAGGTTTGTCCTCCATGCCCGAAGGAATGGACGTATTATTTCCCTGTCTATCTATTTTATTTATCGGCCGGTCGGTTGTCAACAAGAAGGGTGGCGAACTGTTTAATCAGATAATATCCAGAGTCCGGTTTTAATTTTTTTATGTTTTTCCATCCGGCATTGAGACTTTGCTTTTTGATCAGGAGGAATGTAAATTAATAGTATGGATGAAGAACAGGGCTTTGTTGTCCTTGAAAAAATCGAACGAAAAGGGATGCTTCTTCTTCTGACCTTTTCCAATGGTTTTGAGGTCAGGGCGACGCGAGGAACCGTAAAAAAACTGGAATTGACCGAAGGTTTTGAGTTTTCTCCGACAGGGTTCAGGGAAGTGAAAACTCTGCTTTTGGAACGGTTTGCCCTCTATTGCGCCGAATCGCTTCTGGCTCGCCGCAACTATTCGGTTGGGGAGTTCAAGGAACGACTGCGGCAAAAGGAGATTGGCCTCGACATGATCAAGCGGATCGTTGCGGAGTTTCGCCGGCTGGATCTGTTGGATGATTATCGGTATGGCCAAATGCGGGTCAGGTCGGTTATCAGGCGAAAACCGGCCGGGCGCGGTTTCTTGATCGCCGATCTTCAGAAGCGGCTGGTCCCGCGCGATATCGCCGAAAAAGTCGTTACCGAAGCCCTGAAAGACAGT
>JAAEQF010000157.1 GCA_024231695.1 FCB group bacterium | reverse complement strand
TATGATTTGGCGATTCGATACTACATGCAATCAATGCGGCTGAAACCTTATGATCCTAGTCCTTTGAGCAATATTGCCTCATCGTATAAACAGATGGGCAACAGCGATTCGATGATGACCTATTTGCACAAAGCGGAAAAGCTATCTCCCAATTCTTTTATCATTCTGGAAGATTTGGCCATGGCCTATTTCAGCCAGAGAAATTTTGATTCTTCTTATCACTATGCTGAAAGACTGTTGAAGATGGATTCGCTTAGTCCGTTGTCTTATCTGGCGGCCGGATTATCCTCGTTTGGAAGAGGCGACAAAAAACGGGCCAGACAGTATTTACAGCGTTATGTGGATATGACTCCCGACAATCCGAACAGAAGATTGGCTCAGAAAGCATTGGACAGGATTGGTCAATGACAATGTACTAAACAGAAGTTTATTTTTATGCCGAAAAAAAACATAAATAAAATAGCGGACTATTCCGGTCGCATAAATTTCGCCGCCGCATTGATGATCTTCATTTTTCTATTGCACTTTTTACCGTTGGCTTTGCCCAAGGCCAGATTGTGGGGAATTAATCACCTTCTATTTCTATCGCCATCCTGGATTGCCATTGTCGTTGTGGCCGGGCTGGCGGCGATAGCCCTGCTGTTGCCCTCCATTCGCAAAAAAGCCGATCGACTTTTTACATCATTGGGAGAGTTCTTTTTTTCGGATAGTTTTCTCTGGCCTCGTCTGATTTTCTGCCTTGCCGTACCGCTTATTTTCTGGCTGTTGCGCATGCCGACCAATCTTCTGGGTGACGGTTATACCGTTGTTAACAATGTCGGCAACGATATCCCAGTAATTCTCAAGTGGTCCGAGATCGGCGCCATTGGACTGGTGTCTGCAGTTGCCAGTCTGTTGCCTTTGTCCGGAGTCGAAGGGGCCACTGTCGCCTATGCTCTGGTTTCGGTCGTTTCCGGGGGATTGACGATTTATTTATTCTGTGCTCTGGCTCATGAACTGGGCGACAATGGTTCCGGCCGTTTGTTCATTCTGGCTCTATTGATGTTTTCCGGTTGGACCCTTCTCTTTTTCGGATACGCTGAAAACTATCCCATCCTTTGGCCCTTTATGATCGCGTATTTATATTTCGGATTGCGCTATATCCGGGGCCGAAACTCGCTGGCAGTGCCGACGATTATTATTCTGATTGCCGCCCTGATACATATGCAGTCAGTTTTTTTCCTTTTATCATTTCCTTTTCTTCTGGTAGCGCGGGGGAAAGGGCGCGATTTTTATTTAAAACATACCAAGCAGCTTCTGATTACTGCCGGTGTTGTCATTCTGACCGGAGTCGCAGTTTTCGTTTATGAATATCAGACCACACTGGAATTCATGATTCATTTTCTGCCGCCTTTTTCCGGCCGACTGCCGATGACCGATTATGCCGTCTTTTCTCCGACCCATCTGCTCGACATCCTCAACGAACTGAGTCTGTTGATTCCAGTCTGGCCGGTATTGCTAATGGCGGCTATTTGGGGAAGGAGAGGATATAAGAGCAATGCCGTTGATCATTTTCTGCTGGCCTATTCGGCAGGCGGGGCCGTTTTTCTGTTAATTCTCGACCCCCGTCTTGGTATGGGGCGCGACTGGGATCTGTTTGCCCTGACCGGCCTGGGACCGCTTCTGTATTTACTGCACCGCAGTTTTAATTCTAAATTGCGGTTAAATAGGTTATGGCCGGGAATCGCTCTTTTATCGTTGGTACTGACCTTGCCTTACTTTGTGACCAATCTCAGTTACCAACCATCAATTGATTATATGAAATCACTTCTGCATCTGGATATGCCCAAGAGTAGATCGGGGATGATTATGCTCCGCGATTACTTAAAAAATGAAGGTAACACGCAAGCTGCCGCCAATCTCGACCGCGAAATATGGAAACTGTTTCCGGCTAACCGTCTGGCCCGGGAGGCCTCCAAACTGTCGCGGATGGGGAAATTCAGGGAAGCGATGGCCAAAGCCGATTCATTGTACCAGATTAATCCCTATACTAACGAGGCGTTAAATACTCGCGGGATGATTTATCTTAGAAGCGGTAATCTCAAAGAGGCTATTCGCTATCTGGAAATGTCGGCCCGTTTCGGCCGCTACGAACCGAAAAGCCTGGTTAATATCAGTAACGCCTATTATCAAACCGGGCAATTCGACAAAATGCTGGCCAGTATGCGTAAGGCGCAAAAGCTCGACCCCGACGCCATTGAGGTTCTTCAGGGATTGGCCATGGGCTTTTATGCCATGAATGAATTCGACTCGGCACTGGTGTACGGGCATAACTTGATCGCTATCGATTCGACCGTTCCCAACGGCCATTTCAGCCTGGGGCTGACCTATTATAAATTGGGCAGACATGAGAAGTCAAAGAAGTATCTGACTCGCTTTCTCGAATTCAACCCTCCCGGCGCAGATCGGGATTTATCACTGAAACTTCTAACCGAAATGGCCCGCGAGGGAAAATAACTTTCATATCATCGGATGGATATGGCATATTAAATGAAGGATTGATAAAGAGGGAGTTGACCCATTTTTGCAACTCGAAAGCATTTCAGCCTGATTACCGCTACCGCTCTATACTTTGTGCTTGCCGTTTATTTATTCGTCTTTTCGTATAAAACCAAACTATTCAATGATGAATTGCTGGTCCGGGACATGATGTGGCTGGATATCTGGGCCATGGTTTTCCTTATTGTACTTCTCCTGATTTGGAAAGCTGATATGACTCGGCCGTTAAAGGGATGGATATGTATCTCTGCATTTTCCATCTATTGCTTTATTGCCGTCTGTATGATTTTCGACGGCACGCCCTTTGGATACAATTCCTACTGGGGGGATCACACTTTCCACCAGGCCATGCTATTGAAATTTATGTCGTATGCCCGCCCCACGGACTTCTATTATCAAAACCTCCCGCCTTTTTATCCGCCGGCATATTTCTTGTCAATGGCCATATACGGACGCTTGTTTTCGATTGAAGCCTACAAACTGATGAAAATTGGGACGCTGGCGATTTACCTGCTTGGGCCGGGCTTGCTGTATTATTCCTGGAAAAAACTGGTGCCCTCATTTCAAGCGGTTTTCATTACCATAAGCTGTTTTATTATTTTTCATGGCGGAGTGCCCATAGCCTTTACTTCGCCCCATACATTTTTGGGCTATACTTTCTTTATTCCCTGGTGGTTATACTTTATTGAACAAATAAAGCCACCCGATAACATCCGGCGGTTTTATCCAAGTGGCGTCGTTATCGGCGCATTACTATTTATGACCTATCCTTATGTTTTTTTTATTGGCGGGTTTTTATTGATTCTGAAGACCCTCCTTTATCGTCGCTGGACATACTTTGGCGAAACAAAATCGATCCATCTCAAACGGGCCTGGATTGTTATGGGGGGCACGGCTGTTCTGAGTTCGATATACTGGCTGCCGCCACTGATATCCATTCTGACCTATGGCGGTAAACCGGCCGATCAGGAATATTTTCATATCGGTGCAACCGGGCTCAAGTTTGGATTCCTTGATTTTTCGCTGCCGGGTTTGATGTTTCTTTCCGGCCTTTATTTTTGCCTGCGCCGACCTAATGCAAGAATAAACAAAGGCCTTTTGATATTATTGGGCGGATCGATTCTGTTTTACTTCCTTGGCTCAATCCTCGGCGTTCTCGACCGGCCGATCAATATCGTCAAAGGCATGCATTTTATTCTGTATTTTTCCGGACCACTTATCGGCCTGGCCGCCACGGGTATCATTTACAGGGATAAATTATTGAATCGGAGCAAACCGGCGATAACCATAGTCATCGGCCTTATTTTTCTATGGCTATTGACTAATTTCAATGGTCTGGCCAAAAGCGATGGTATCAAAACGGCTCGCACGGCCAAGGTCAAAACCTGGGATATAAAACCGCAGGAAATTGAAACTATCAAAGGAAGCGTTTTCTTGACCGCCGATAACAGCTTCCCCGCCTTTTATCCGGTCTTTATGTTTATATCAATTAATCAGCATTACTCGCATCCAGCGGCGAGGTATGAACAACGAGCCGATTTTCTGATACAACTTCAGAAAATAAATGATCCTTACCTGTTCCACACCGCCCTGAGACACAACATCTATGACCGGGTTGACTATTTTATGCCGCGCCTTGAGAATGATCGTCTGGTAATGTCTCTTAATATGAGCAATTATCCGAATAGAAGCCTGATGAAAAAGCTCTATTTTGATAAAGACCTGATATCCAATGAATTGTTGTTCGAAAACGTCGGAGGTCATATCTATCGGTTGTCCGATGAGATAGAAGCGGAGGAGATACCCGTTTGGGCCAAATCATTCAGCTCCGGCGAAGACAGCCTTAGATATATCCAACGCTTGAAATTACTGCAACAATCACTCGATACTACCGGCCAAAGAATCATATCCGAACATACCGGCCTTGGAGAGTAGGGAAGGCGTCCCAGACACTCATGTCGCAGACACTCATGTCGCAGACACTCATGTCGCAGACACTCATGTCGCAGACACCTGCGAATGATGAATTCTTATACTATGGTCATCAACGCGTCAGCCCAGAAGAGGCTCCGCCTCCGACAGCCAAAAACAGGCTCCGCCTGTCTATTTCAAGTTCAAACCAAGGATCTTGATCTCGGTCATGTCCTCGATACCGTACTTGATCCCCTCACGGCCGACACCGGAACTCTTGACTCCGCCATAAGGCATGTGGTCAGCCCGGTAGGTCGGGATGTCGTTGATCATCACGCCGCCGGTTTCGATATACTTGAAAGCGTAAAAGATGTCTTTGATCCGCTGCGTAAATACTCCGGCCTGCAAACCGAATTCAGAGTTATTAATCTGGCCGATCATCTTCTTGAAATTCTTGTATTTGAACAGCACCGCCAAAGGGGCGAACGCCTCCTGCGAACAGACATTCATTTTCGGTTTGACATTGCCCAGCAGGGTCGGCTGAAGAACTCGTTTGCGCCTTTTGCCCCCGGCCAAAAGTTTGGCGCCGTCGGCGAGAGCTTCCTTAATCCAGCCTTCGGTCCGCTTGGCCGATTCGATATCGACCATCGGCCCCAGATCGGTTTTGTCGTTTAACGGATTGCCGATTTTAATTTTCTTGATAGCTGCTCGGAATTTGCGGACGAACTGGTTATACACTTTTTCATGGACGAATATCCGTTGTACCGAAATACAGCTCTGTCCGGCCTGACCGAAAGCGCCGTAAACCAGCCGCGACACGGCCAGATCGACATCGGCATCATCGGCCACGGCCACACCGGCATTACCGCCCAGTTCCAGCACCGTTTTGGTTTCGCCGGAATGAGCTTTGATCCACCAGCCGACCGGCGACGATCCTGTGAAAGTAATCAGCTTGATACGCGGGTCTTCAATAAGCGGGGTCGATTCTTTGGATGATCCCGGCAAAACCGAAAAGGCGCCTTTGGGCAGTTCAGTTTTATCAATTAACTCGGCCAGCATAAGGGCCACGATCGGAGTCTTGGAAGCCGGTTTGAGAACCATCGGGCAACCCGAAGCTATCGCCGGAGCGACTTTGTGCGCCACCAGATTCAACGGGAAATTAAACGGGGAGATGCCGGCTACGACACCCACCGGAAACCGGCGGATAAGACCGACTCGCTCTTCCGAACCGACTGTCCAGTCGAGGTCCATGATTTCTCCGCCGATCCGCTTGGCCTCTTCGGCAGCGATACGGAAACAGTTAATCGCTCGGTCAACCTCAAGTCGTGCATCGCGAATCGCTTTACCCATTTCCAGGGTCATGATGCGCGCGAATTTTTCGCGATTTTTGATGAGACCATCGGCAATTTCCAGGCAGATTCGTTCACGGACATAGCTGGGAAGACTACGGGTTGTTTCAAATGCTTTCTGAGCGGCGTCGATCGCCTTGGTGTATTCTTTCTTGGTGGCCGCCGAAACGGTTCCGACCAGCGAATCATCATAAGGCGACTCGACCCTTATTTTGGTACTGGAGGCGATCCATTTGCCCGCCAGATAATATTTGTATGATTTGGCCATGACTCCTCCTGAAATCTATATGGGGCAGACGATCTTGCCCAGTTTTTCGGTCAGTTTAAGATTCTCGCCGTAATCGATCGGTACTTCCATCACTACCGGACATTCACATTTGAATGCCTCTTTCAACATTTTCGGAACATCGGCTTTGCCGGTCAGCCGGCCATAGACGTCGGCCATAAAGGCGGCCGTTTGTTCGTGGTGGGTAAGGATAAATTTTATCTTGGACTGCCGTAACGCTTCGAGAAAAACAATATTCTCCTCGCCCGGTAACCCGAAAATATATTCAACCCCCTCGTTTTCAAGACAGGCGACCAAAAGCTCGGACGCGTTCATATATCCTCTTTCCAAAAGATTATCATAATATACGATATCCACACGCGTATATATAGGAAAATGGTCGAATCGGGTCCAAAATTCCACAAAAATCCTGCAATCATCAACAGTTTTCGGCCCTGTTTTGTGGCAACGACCAAGAGCCTACTTGCGTAGTTGATGTTAATGGAGTAGATTAGCCGTCGATTAAAAACCTTTGGTGGAGCTAAAAACGAATGATCTCCTTTGATTTTACCGAAAACCAACTTGAAGTTCAACGGATGGCTCGTGAACTGGCCGAGAAAAAAATTATCCCCAACATCGCCGAATATGATCGCGAACAAAAACACAATCCTCAACTTCTCCGAGATATGGCCAAAGCCGACCTTATGGGGTTCTGCCTTCCGGAAAAATACGGCGGGATGGGGATGGATTATATTTCCCTGGGACTGGCCTGCGAAGAGCTCGAATACGGCGACACCTCGGCCCGCGTCGTCCTGTCGGTTCACATCGGGCTATATTCCATGCCGCTTTGCACCTGGGGCAACGAAGAACAAAAGCAGAAATATCTGACTCCCTGCGCCAAAGGCGATAAAATCGGCACTTTCGGACTGACCGAACCGGCCGCCGGAACCGATGCTGTCGGCATCAAGACCACCGCCGTCAAAAAAGGCGACCAGTATATTTTAAACGGCGAAAAGATGTGGATTTCGTTGGCCGACGTGGCCGATTACTTTTTGATTTTCGCCTGGACCGATCAGGATAAGAAAAAAGCCCGCGACCATACCGGCCTGTCGGCTTTTATCGTTGAAAAAGATTTCGAAGGGATTTCCACCGGATCGATTCATGGCAAACTCGGTGTCCGCGCCGGTAACACCGGATTTATTGCCATGACCGACGCCGTGGTCCCGGCCGAAAACCTTATCGGCAACGAGGGCGAGGGGTTCAAAATCGCCATGTTCTGTCTCGACCAGGGTCGCTATACCGTCGCTGCCGGATCGACCGGACTGGTCAAAGCCTGCCGCGACGCCAGCGTCAAGTATGCTCATGAACGGGAAACTTTCGGCGAACCGATAGCTCATCATCAGATGGTCAAGCAGATGATCGCCAACATGGAAGCCGGTTACGAATATTCGCATCTGTTATGGCTGAAAGCCGGATGCAAGAAAAACAAAGGCGAACCGAGCACTCGCGAAACTTCGCTGTGTAAATGGATCGCCTGCCGTGAAGCGGAAAAGGCGGCCGGCGATGCTGTTCAGGTGCATGGCGCCTATGGTTTTTCCGATGAATACCCGGTGGAACGGTTCTATCGAAACTGCAAAGGCGCTTCGATTTACGAAGGCACGCGCGAGATTCATACGTTGATGCAGGCCGACTATGCCCTAGGCTTCCGCAAAGACAAACCGCTCCGCGTCCATCTGCCCATCGTAAATCAGGAGTAGCAGGCATTGTGGGCGGTAGATGTCAACGACATGAATGTCCTCATCCTGCCCCTCGCATGATACAATAAATGCCGTTGGGGTGCCCCACAGCTTGCTGTGGGTTGTTTTAGATTATTCCAGGTGTAGGTCGGGTTCCGATCCGCCGAAGGCAGTAAGAAACTCGACAATAAACAGGCGATGCCTGCAGGCTCCGCCTGCCGAGCGAAAAGACACACGATGTGTGCGTAGGGTGGAAGTCTCCGACTTCCGCCTATGGAAAATATCACGATGGCAGAAGTCGGGGACTTCTGCCCTACCACTGCCAATCAATAAAATTCAATCCCAGCAGGTTCATGAAATACGAGGCAACCATCTTTTTCAATCCCACTAACCAGTATCTCATGCTGATCCAGAAAAAATTTTATTCCATCAGTCGATTCACACAGGGGATTTAAATAGATTGTAAACCAAAATTTAGCCTTTCGCCATTCTGAATCAATGATGGCTTTATCGTTGTGATTGTCACATTTATAAAATTCCTCACTACAGACTATCACCGCTACAATATTTTTATATTCTTCTTCAAATCCAAATAAACCTCTTTGAAGTTCGTTACCTGATTCACTCACTTGAATTGCTGGTTGCCGCCACGTTTCACCTGTACCGAAATTAATTTTTAAATCACCATATAATGCGCTTTGAAATTGAGAGTTATCCAGATAAAATTTATTTCTGAATCCACTCTGATATAGTCCAACGACGAGGGGCTGACCTCCCAGTAAACTAAAATACTTTTTGTACTTCTGATCTACTTTCATTATGACGCGATGTGCTTGATCTGTTGGTTTAACAATTGGCCATTTATCTACAATCTTGCCATTTACTCTCATTTTCCAATCACCATCGACAAACTTGGAATAGTGGTCATGATTTTGTCTGATGATGCTAATTTCGGCAATCATGGATGATTGATTATTGTTTCCAATTGTAAGTTGAAAATCCGGCCTGTGACCTTGAACTTTTGGGTCCTTATTAAAATCCCAACCAAGCTTTTTCCACAAAGCCATGAATACTATCTCGGCTAAGGCCTCTTGAAAAACACCTTCCTTTTTGCCCACCATTCTGGCGACCATATTTCGCGCATCAGTGTGTTTCAGACTGGATAGTTCTTTATTTATCCAGCAGAAAAATTCTTGTACCCAGGCGCATTCACTGATAGCAGATATATTGTTTCTTGCAGCAGAATTCATATCTGGGAATGACTCAAGAAGAGAGCTTGTGATATAGTCATGTTGAATTTTAGAAATTGATTTAACCCTCCATGATCTTTACTAGCCGTTGCCCCACCTATTTATTGGTTCGCTTCAAGAATATGCCGTTTCCAATGATGCAATATCAATATATACCAAATCCTGAATTGTACAATAGTATTTTATCGAATTTGCAATTTGGTTGGTATAATAATCTATCATTAGGGTTTATGCGATCCCGCTTACACCTCGCGCAATCCCCACCAAATCACCACTGATTCCGACCTTGCCCGCTATATTAAAAATCATGACGAAGAGGCTATAAATATGCCCGGACGCGAAAATAAGGGAGTATTTCATATTACTCTAATCCACACGCCCCCTTGCTGTTACCCGGATATTGAGTTATTCACGCGTAAGCGAAAAAGCGGTGAAACCGCAAATATGATCAAACGGACCCAAAAAGCCAAAAACTGCATGCGAGGCAACCGGTTGTGGACTTTGGGACTTCGGCAGGTGTATGACTCGTGTATTTTGCCCGAGATTGCCACAGTCGCACCGGCTTTGCCGGTTTTCCCTCGCAATGACGACAGTATTTGTGGACAGGAATCCACAGCAAGCTGTGGGGCACCCTCAACTATGGCTTTGTATTTTCTAACGCCCATAAAAAGGCATTGTCATTACGCAACTTACAGGCAAAGGATGCCACAAAAAGTGAACGAACCCAAAACGAACCCAAAGCCCTACTCACTACACAGCTATCACTTACAAGAGATTTGGGATATTTGGCTTTTCAAAACAAACCCACAGGCGAAGCCTGTTTTCGGTTCGGCTTGCTTCGCTTGCCTCACACAGGTATTGCCTGTTTTTGGCTATCTGGGCAACAACCCCAAAGTGGTGGGTCCCCTAAAAATGAGCAACCAAACCCACGGGCGATGCCCGTTTTTGGCGGGCTTCGCCCGCACAGGCGTTGCCTGTTTTCGGTTCAGCTCGCTTCGCTTGCCTCACACACGCGTGTGTTTATGGCAGGCGGAGCCTGTTTGTTGTCGGATTTCTCACTGCCTGCGGCGGATCGGAACCCAACCTACTATATTACTTGGGTCGTACTGACGACAGTTAAAAACAGGCCCCGCCTGGTGGCGGAGCCTGTGAAAGGGTATTACTTAAGGAGATATGTTGCTCAACTACAGCGTTCCGTTATTTTCTTTTCCGACGAACCAGTCCGGTGCCCACAAGGCCC
>JAAEQF010000156.1 GCA_024231695.1 FCB group bacterium | reverse complement strand
ATTGATGCCACCAAATGGTAACCGCGGGTCGGATTTTGTCAAACCGTTGACGAACATCGCTCCGGTTTCCACACGACGGGCAACTTCTTCTCCTTTTTTGATATCCGCAGTCCAGACGCATCCGCCCAGCCCGAATTCGGAATCGTTGGCGACGGCGATAGCTTCCTCGGTATCTTTCACCGGGATTATCGCTGAAACAGGACCGAAAGTCTCTTCCTCATAAACAGGCATGCCCTTTTTCACACCGGTCAGTACAGTCGGTAGGTAATAGGCGCCGCCTTCCCTATCCGCTCTTTTACCGCCGCATAAAAGCTTAGCGCCCATTTGAATCGACTTCTTCACCTGTTCGTCAAGTTCCTCAAGCAAATCCATTCTCGCCATCGGACCGACCTTTGTGTCATCAGAAAGCGGATCGCCAATTTTAGAGTTTTTCATCAACTCGGTATGCTTTTGTTCAAACTGCTTCAAAACAGGTTCGACAACGATAAACCTTTTCGCCGCAATACAGCTTTGCCCCTGGTTTATCATGCGGGCAACCACAGACACCTCCGCACAAGCCGGGAATTCAGCATCTTCCAGAACGATGAAGGGATCGGAACCGCCGAGTTCCAGTACTGTCTTTTTCAGGCATTGACCTGCAATCGATGCCACATTCATTCCGGCAGGTTCGCTTCCTGTCAGTGTTACCGCCTTAATTTTATCATTTCTGATAACATTCTTTACCTTGCCTGAAGAGATAAGCATCGTTCTGAAGATATCCTCTGGGAAACCGGCTTCATGAAAGATACGTTCAATAGCCAGTGCGCATCCCGGGACATTTGAGGCATGTTTGAGCACGCCGCCATTGCCAGCCATTAGAGCAGGAGCGGCAAAACGGAACACTTGCCAGAATGGAAAATTCCAGGGCATCACCGCCAAGACGACACCGAGGGGCTGGAAAGCGACAAAGCTCTTACTGGCATCGGTTTCGATTACTTCATCGGAAAGAAACTTCTCGGTATTCTCCGCATAATAATCGCAAACCCAGGCGCTTTTTTCGATCTCGGCACGAGATTCTGTGATTATCTTGCCCATCTCAAGAGTCATCATCTCCGCATATTCATCGATATTCCTACGGAGCGTTTCCGCCGTCTTGAACATCAGTTTGCTCCTGTGTTCAAATGATGTTTCACGCCATTTTAAGAAT
>JAAEQF010000155.1 GCA_024231695.1 FCB group bacterium | reverse complement strand
TTGTAACGGGAGAAACAGCCAACAAACATAATGCCAGGCAAATAGTGGAAGCCCTATCCAGCAATGCGGGAGATTTTGTGGCGGCAACGGCAGGCGCCAACTTCGAAAGCCTGCTCACGGCAATGGGCTCGGGCGCGGTTGCCAGATCAAAAGAGCACGGAAAGACCATACTTTCCTGCGACATTGGCGGGGGAACGTCGAACATCGCCATTTCAAAAAACGGAGAGGTGATATCGACAAGTTGCATCTCTGTTGGAGGACGACTACTGACCGTAAATTCCGAAGGAAGGATTGGCAAGATTGATGCACCGGCATTGAAAGTCATGAAAGAGCTTGGGTTGCATTATGAAGTCGGAGATCATATCCCAGAAGAGGATATGGGGGAAATAGCGGCAAAGCTTGCCCAAGCCCTGGTTGAAGTGCTTACCGGCCCGGCCACTTCCCCTTTGGCCAAAGAGCTTATGGTCACCGACGATCTCAATTTTCGAGGCGACATTGATGAATATTCCTTTTCAGGCGGTGTGGCCGAGTTGATATACGGCGGCAATGGCATATACGACGATATGGGACAAACTCTGGCTGATAACATCCGTTCTTTGATTTCCAAATTGGTTTCCCCTGTTATTGAGCCCAAAAACAAGATCAGGGCGACCGTCATCGGGGCGGGGGCGTATTCATTGGCCATTTCAGGATCATCCGGATTTATGGATGATCACATATCATTTCCCATAAAAAACGTCCCCGTCATCAGGGTGGATATTGATGCATCACGATTAAGCGTTGAACACATCATCACGCAAACACATATCGCATTTCAAAGATTCGATATAGAGGAAGGCGAAGAAGTTGTTGCATTGTATTTCAAAGACCCGGTGAAGGCCCATTATCCTGAATTGGAATTGTTTGCC
>JAAEQF010000154.1 GCA_024231695.1 FCB group bacterium | reverse complement strand
TGATTCTTGGGCACGTTGTTGACTATCGTGACAAACTTCGATAATGTTTAGAGTAGATATAGATTTCAATGATAGAAGTAAGATGACTGATAGTGATGCACAAGCAAGAAGGGTCGAATGCACTCGGGACTCTTTATTGTGCCATTTGTTCCGAAGACATTTGAAAGACTTTGCTAATTCCCGCTAATCGCGCTAGTCAACAACGTGCCCAAGCCCTACACATCCCATTTTACGCCCACCCTGTTTTACCTTTTATGATAATGAAAGTGTGGTTTCCACTTGTCGGCATGGGACGAAATGGTGTAAAACGCACAATGGGCATGATGAGCAAGGAGAACGGAATCGTCCGAATATCAGAATCATGACGAAAAATAAATTCAATTCGGTCTTTGCAGATGGTTACCCGCCGCCGCATCACATGTTGAGGGACTTGGACGTCTCATTGGAATTGCGGGGAGACGGCCCATCTACTATCATCGCGCCGGTGACGCCGGGGATATGCACTGACCACGGTGGCGTGCAGGTCGGTATCATCGCGACACTGGTTGATATTTTAGGAGGCGCATTATCCATTCGGGCCGTACATCCTGATTGGGCTGCCACGGCCGACTTGACGGTGCACACAACCGGGCGGCCTACCTCAGGGAGGGTCTCGGCGGCTGGTTCATTGATACGGGCCGGAAATACAATGATCGTTATCGATGTGGACATACGTGAAGAAGAAGATCTTGCTTCCGGGCAGTGGACATCCATCGGATCGGGGTTGATTTCATTTGCCAGGCTTCCTCGCAGAGAAGACACGATCACGGTCGATTTTGGCGTGGAAGCAACACATACATATCAGTTTGCCATTGAAGGTTCCGGACTGCAAAGGATCTATCTGGAAGAAATTGGCGCAAAGGTGGTGGATGAAGCGGGCGGCGTGGTTGAACTCCACTTGAGCGACTACGTGCGCAACAGCTTCGGCGCCCTGCAGGGAGGGATAGTCGCCATTCTGGCGGATATGGCCGGGCAATAT
>JAAEQF010000153.1 GCA_024231695.1 FCB group bacterium | reverse complement strand
CAGACGAGGATCATCCTTGTTAAATTGTTTGGGCGTGAGGATACCCTTTTGCTCTGCGCCCAAATATTTTTCGTCGATTCCATCCTCACGCTGATAATGATGGGTGTAGTCACGGCCGAACGCCTCTTCATCATCCTCGTCCTGTAGGTCTTCATCGTGTCCATGGAACTGAGGCTTCCAGACATCCTTTGGTAGATGATGCACATCATCAATGTGGTGCTCAGACTTCTCTGGAATATCATGTTCGGCATCATCGTACTGTTCCTCGAAATCCCAGAATTTCTCAGCCTCGTCATGATGCTCACCCTTCTCAGGACTGAAGTGCTCAGCATCTTGGTATTCGTCCTCTCCACCAGCGACTTTCTCAAACTTTTCTGGGTTCTTTAACTCCTAAAAAATGTCATGGCTACTATGCTCCCCTTTCTCCATGATTGGGTGATCATCTTCTTCGATAATCTCCTCGGTCAGGTGGTGCTCACCTTTTGTCATGATTGGGTGGTCATCCTCTACAGCGAAT
>JAAEQF010000152.1 GCA_024231695.1 FCB group bacterium | reverse complement strand
CCCTCCCGGTCGATTTTCGACCGTTTGGGACCGTAACGGCTAGTTTCTAGCCCGTAACGGTCGTTTCCTGAAATCCACCGGATTTCAGTTTTTACCGCAAAGGTGTTGCGCGCGCGCAAGCACGCACGTCTCTCGTCCGGTCACGGATGATTCCTGACTCTGGAATCATCTGCCCGGACTCGATGACTCCCATCCGAGTTTCGAGATGGTTACGTCATCACGTTCTATGAAGTACTGTCCGGTCACCGGGAAGGCATCTTCATAGAACGGTGGTTTGCCCAACCCTCCTCTCACTGATAGCTCTGAATCAGTGTTTTCAGAAAGTTGCTCGCTGCACATTGCAGCTCGAACAAAGGCCTCATGGGGCCTCACGTCCTCATCGGGGACGTTCACGACTTCGGTCGATTATTTAACTTTGTCCGCTTAAAGGTCCGGACAGACCAGCAATGTCCGCAATGGTGAGAAGGGGACTTGTCTTGCGCACGTAAGACAAGTGGTACCGTAACGCTCTTTCCGGGGGATTTTCCCCGGCCACCTACCGAACACTCGCGTAGAACGCGAACATCCGGCAGGCCCTGCCGACGCATGCTTCACATAACGTTACGGTGCGGAGTGCCGCTTAAGAGGCGGTGACCGACCTTTGCCAACGGTCTGAGCAGGTTCTGCTCCCGCCTCGAAACGAGCGTTGTCGAGTTTTTCGCACTCCTGCCACAAGACGAGCTTCTTACGTACTAGGACATCAGGGGCGGGTGGGCGGGTGCGAGAGCAGCACTGTTTGCAAAGCAAACGGCTAGGTGTCTCGGTGACCGCTCTCGGTGCCGAGACAACTAGCATACTGCCCGAAGCACTTTAGAGCCGCTCGTTTAAGGAACTCCTTAAACCCGGAGTAGTCCCAGGAACTCCGGCTTAGCGGCGGACGAGTAGCGCGCTACTCGGTTCGGCTATTGCGGTAATTTTGGCGAATGGGGACGCGGACCGTTCGGCTCCGAAATTTTTTGCGCAATGTGAATCGGTGTCGTTTTAAACCACATCCGAAGTTCTGGGAACATTCCCTGACCCCATGTGACCGTTATCTCGGTCAATTCCCAATCTCGATTTTTCCGATCGAGGGGGGTCTACTGCGCAATACATTCCGGGTATCGAACTTTCAGATACCCTTGGAAATTAATACAGCTCAGGTTTCCTGTACCCTGAACCACTGTATTAAATTTCAGATCGATTCCGAAATTTTTCGGAGTACATATGGTCCGCCTGAAACTTTGATTTTGGCCGAAATGCTGAATCCCGGGATTTCTCGCGATGCGATTTGTCTCGGTTGGAATTCGCGATCTGAGATTCGCGAAAGTTTAACGATTCAGTTCACGAGCATCTCACGATGATCCTCGTTCAAAGATCGAGGGATTTCCGAAATTTTCGGAGTCATGCTCGCCGATCGAAGATTTTCAATCGCTCAATTTCCGGCCGATCCAGGGATCCACCCCTCAGCCCTAGGGTCAACCAAGGAGATAGGAAATGGCTGAAATGTCGGAAAATCTCGAAAAAATGAATTTTGCTCAAAATCATTTTCCGAGACCCCCTGGATCCGTAGATCACCCTCCCGGTCGATTTCCGACCGTTTGGGACCGTAACGGCTAGTTTCTAGCCCGTAACGGTCGTTTCCTGAAATCCGCCGGATTTCAGTTTTTACCGCAAAGCAGTTGCGCGCGCACAAGCACGCACGCCTCTCGTCCGGTCAGGGATGATTCCTGACTCCGGAATCATCCCCCCGGACTCGAGGA
Organism: FCB group bacterium; assembly: GCA_024231695.1. Taxonomy (GTDB): domain Bacteria; phylum Zixibacteria; class MSB-5A5; order GN15; family JAAZOE01; genus JAAEQF01. Next base: position 492 of record JAAEQF010000152.1, on the reverse strand, counting down.
CGCCCATCCGATCACTCGAGATGGGGGTCTTCGCATTGTACGAAGTACTATCCGCATAGCGGGAAGGTCTCTTCGTAAAACGGCTTGCCCAACCCTCTCTCACTGTCAGCTCTGAGACAGTTATCGCATCAAACGATTACAGCATCGTCCAACGATGCTGTACGATTGTTGTTGGCCTCCCGGGGCCATCGCTACGCTTTAAATACGTCCGTTTAAAGGTCCGGACAGACCAGCCATAAAGGTTTGGTGAGTAAGGGACTTGTCCTGCGCACGCGGGACAAGTAGTTCCGAGACGTTGGTCCCGGGAAGTTTACTTCCCGTTCGCCTACCGAACTCCTGCGAATATCGCGATCATCCGACAGGCCCACGCTAGCGTCACGCTAACGCATGCCGGCGCATGCTTTCATAACGTCTTCGGAGCGGAGTGCCGCCTTGTAGGGTAGTGATTGACCTTTGCCTCAGCCAGCTACCCCTGACGAGTGCTGTCCTTTG
>JAAEQF010000151.1 GCA_024231695.1 FCB group bacterium | reverse complement strand
TCTCCCCAAAACCCCAAAACCCCGTGAGTCTTTTATTTCAAGCAGATATAGTTGGTTTGAAAATACTAACATCCCAAAATAAATTTGAGAAATCAGCGAAATAAAGACTAAGACAGACAGATGAACAACGAGATCGAAATGAACGACGAGAGCAGCAATGCTAATGAGCGCTCTCAGACTAGTGACGCCAACGCCTCACAAAACAGCTAAAACAAACGCAAGAGAAACAATAGAAAAAAGAACCGAGGTGGCGCCCAAGGTTAGGAAGAAACCAAAGAAGCAGCTGGCTAACAAAACAACTAGCCTCGCCAGACAAAGTATGGTGGACCACAGGCAGCGGCTGGAAATGGAAATAATTAGCAGTAGCCTCAATACCAGCAGAAGAAAAACCAAGGAAGTGGCAAGCCTCAGGGAGCGCAAGCCGCAACGACCCCTGGCCCCCAGCAGCACTGGAACTCTGGCAGCAGACACAACCAGCAAAACCAAGAATCCCAGGGATTGAATCTTAACGAGAGACCCGTCCCTGTCTCCACCGAGCAAGGCTTCACTGGACCCAAAGCCGACTGGTTTGATGGTAAGTTTTTTCCTTTTCTCTTTTACAGAGATAAACTTTGGTCATA
>JAAEQF010000150.1 GCA_024231695.1 FCB group bacterium | reverse complement strand
ATAAGGTTTTAGTGAAAACTTGTGCATTTTCTATGAAAATTCATGGAAACCACAAAAATAATGAATATTGCACAAAAGCACATAAAAAGTGCTTAAAAGTGTGCAAAAATGCACCAAGGGAGGCCAAAAATGGCCCAGCTGGCCTCAAAAGTGAGCCCGAAAGGACCAAAATGGGTCCACCTGGTGCCACTTTTGCGCACTTTGGAGGCATTTTTAGCCACTTGGGGCATTCCTTTGTGCATTTTTATGCATTTTTATCAGGTTTTAGTGAACACTTGTGCATTTTCTATGAAAATTCATGGAAAATACAGAAATATACAGGAAACGGCACTGACCAAGATCAACACTGCACCACAACACATCGAAAGTCCGAACAAGTGCGCAAAAATGCGCCAGGGCGAAACATTGCCCAACCGGCCTCAAACATTGAGCCCGGATGAACCAAAATGGGTCCACCTGGTGCCACTTTTGCGCACTTTGCACGCATTTTTGGCCACTCGGTGAGTTCCTTTGTGTATGTTT
>JAAEQF010000149.1 GCA_024231695.1 FCB group bacterium | reverse complement strand
GCCGCCCAATCGGCCCAGGAAATTGCGGCGGGGATTTTAAGGGATACTCCAGCCGATTTGGCCCTCAAACGTCCCCATGTGCCGTATGACCTAAGCCGAATTGTATCTCGCTGTTTGAGCAAAAAACCAGATAAACGATTTCAGACCGCCCGGGATATATGTAACGAACTTGAGGAATTGTCCAATGACTTGAAGCAGGAAGTAGCCATAACTGTAACTGAAAAGGGCCAGACCAAACAAGGCTCTATTCTCAGCGAAGAGTCATTTATTCTTACTACCGATTTGGTTCGCCGGCTATCGCACAAAGATCCAAAGATGATCGGCCGTTCGCTGGCCTTCATAGACAATGGCGTTACCTCAGATGAATTGATATTCATATTGCACGGTATGGGTAATGACCACCGACAGTTCTCCGATACGCTTCGGCAGTTACCCTTTCGCGCGATTGCTTTTTCATTGTTCGGGTTTGATGATAACGCCAAGGTCCGCGTTCCCGCTACGCTGCATGATCATTCAATACTCATGCATGCTTTGCTCAAGGACATTCGCGACCGCCTTCGACCACGCCAGGTAATTCTTACCGGGTTCTCTTCGGGCGCCGATCGTGTCCTTCACTTTATTTCTTCAGGGGAGTTTGTTGACATTCAGTTAGCCGGCTTGTTATCTCTTGGCTGTAATATTCATCTCAACGATTGTTTTGCAACGAGTAAGCTTTCGCTGTTGACTTCCGGGGATGAAAATCAGATTCTATCCACTATCAAGGAATTTAGTAACAACTCTTCCTCGTTGAGTGATTGGCTGCTCTTGCATGGCTATCTCCTGACGGCTTTCTCCAAATTCGGCATTCAGACCGAACCCCTAAGACAATATTCAAACGATATAATAGCGCCTTTCAGGGATGGTGATTGGACTCAATTCCCAAAATGGTACAATAGTTGTGTAAGCAAGGTCCCCCATGTGCGGTTTGTATTTGATAGTGATGGATATAATTCCTTGGACAAGATTCTCAAGCAGCATCTTGAATATAATGTTCTCGGCGATGATTTTCATGAAGACACGATTGTCCGTGATCCTAGTTCGCATATGGAGTTGGGACAAGCCGAAATGGTCTGCAAACATATACTCGCCTTTATGAAACATATAAAGGCAAATTGAAACGATTAAGTAAGACGGTTTAATCTCGGTTAATATTTTAATGTGCAATTCACAGCAATCCATGTCAGGAGAGGCACAAATCGCGCCAGATCATGCTTTCCATGATACGTAGTGATAGGCCGGACTGTGGGAGGTGCAGGAATTCCCTGTTCGCGCATGAGCCGGTGTTCACGTATAATAACTATTAAGTATAGCCTATAATCCAACCAAGGGGAGAAGAATGATAAATGCATATGCTACATTTGAACCCGGTGGAGAACTGAAACCGTTCGAATACGATCCGGGCCGGCTCGGTAAAAATGACGTTGAAATCGACGTCGAACATTGCGGTATTTGCCACAGTGACCTGGACATGCTCAACAATGAGTGGGGCATGAGTCAATTCCCGCTGGTGCCGGGTCATGAGGTAGCCGGTAAAATCTCGAAAGTAGGCACAGACGTGGCCAGTCTGCAGGTTGGTCAGCGAGTCGGACTGGGCTGGCATTCGGGTTACTGTATGACCTGCCCGACCTGTCTGGAGGGCGACCATAATATGTGCGCTACGGCTGAAGGGACTATTGTTGGCCGCCACGGAGGTTTTGCCGACAAAGTCCGCGCTCAGGCGGCCAGTGTGGTTGCCCTGCCGGATGAGATTGATATTCGAAGCGCCGGACCGCTGTTTTGCGGAGGTATTACCGTCTTTAATCCCTTGATACAATTTGATATCAAGCCGACGGCCAAAGTGGGAGTCATCGGGATCGGTGGATTGGGGCATATAGCCCTGCAATTTATGAATGCCTGGGGCTGCGAAGTGACGGCTTTTACTTCGAGCGAGGCCAAGAAAACAGAGGCCCTGAAACTTGGCGCGCATCATACGATCAATTCGCGTAGTCCGGAAGAACTTGAAGCAGCGGCCGGGAAGTTTGACCTGATCCTTTCCACCGTCAACGTCAAGCTTGACTGGAACGCCTATGTTTCGACTTTGCGTCCCCGGGGTCGCCTGCACCTCGTCGGAGCAACGCTGGAGCCTCTCGATCTTGGTGTATTTCCGTTGATCATGGGGCAGAGGTCCATTTCCGGCTCGCCGGTCGGCAGTCCGGCCAACATTGCCCGGATGCTTGAGTTTGCCGCTCATCATGATATCAAACCGGTAATTGAAACATATCGTTTTGATCAGGTCAACGAGGCTATGGCGCGGCTAAGGAGCGGACAAGCCCGTTACCGGATTGTCCTGAGCCGTTAATGGAGCATCATCACAGGTTTCCATTGAAGGTTGTTGACAATGTGCTCCGACGCGATTAAAATAAGAGGAGTGTAACGCAGGCCAACAATGGAGACAGATGATGGATTATGCTTTCAGAAGCGACTATATAGACGATCCGAAGTTGAAGAGACAATTTATTGATTTTTTGATCGACATACATGGTCTAGATTTGTCACTCTGGGACCGTCTTGGTTTTTGGGATAGAAAATACAGGCCGTTTTCCTTTTTCGATGGCGACACCCTGATCGCCAGCCTATGCCTTTTCACGATGGATATGACCGTGCTGGGGAAAAAGTGTAAGGTGGCTCAGATTTCCGGAGTGGGAACGGTTGACAAATATCGCCGGCAGGGTTTGAATTCGGAATTAACGAAGCGGGCGATGAAATGGGCCCAGACCGACCATGAATTCTTTTTTCTTTTCTCCGACCTGGAGGCCTTTCCCTTTTATAAACATTCCGGGTTTCGCCGCGTTAAGGAGCATATGATTCTCCATACACTAACGCCGACCGGAACCATCGCCGGTGCTGTCAAATTGGATATCGAGCGCAAGGACCATCTCGATCTGATTTATCGCTGTGCGCTGGAACGGGAGCCGGTATCCGATCTTCTGGGTATCAATAATGCCCAACTGTTATTGTTCTGGTGTCTCTATTTTCTCCAGGATTATATTTACTATATTGAAGCATACGATCTTTTGATCTTGTATAAACGTGAGGATAACCATCTGACCGTTTTCGATATCGTGGCAGGGAAGATGCCTTCGTTTACCGAAATTTATCCGTATATCGCATCACCTCAGGACAAAACCGTCGAGTTTCGCTTCATGCCGGACAAGCTGGGGCTTGACCGGTACGAAGAGCGTCCGCTCAAAGAAGATAACGGCACGCATCTTTTCGGCGACTTTCCATTGGAAAATCGCAGCTTCATTTTTCCCCATACTTGCATTGCCTGAGGGCAAGATCGGGTGATTTTTTGTTATAAACATCAAGCGAGAAACTATTGAACGGGATTAATCTGCTTCTGAGCGTATGCCCGCTTTATATTTAACTCTGAATAGAATTAATTGAAGATACGGTCAAGCTCTGCGTTGAAACCAGATTCAATTTCGCATCGCAAGGATATTAAATCATCAATGGGTAATTCGCTTGAACCAAGATATACAGAGCCTTCCAAATCATTCGAGTATGGCTCATAGAAGCTGGCGCCATTAAACCGTGAAATACTATCTGCCAGCGAGATAATCTGACTCGATTGCAAAGTTGGGGATCTCTGTTTCAAATTGCTGGTATGATGTTCCGCAACGGCGGTAATGATCTGGGTGGGAAACTCCCAATTCACAAGAAGGGATTTGCCGACGTCGGTGTGATTAAATCCTAATTCTTTATCTTCTGCATCGATAAAAGAAACCTTGGTCATCTTAACGATTTCAATGATTTCCTCATAAACATTCGGGGTCAATTTAAGCAGGGCGAGTTTTCCAATATCATGTAGCAACCCGGCCAAATATGATTCCTCCTTGTCAACCTGTCCATATTTCTGAGCAATCATCCTTGAACCGATTGCAGTGGATAATGAATGGTGCCATAAGTCGGTTGCCACTTTGGCGTGGGCACAGTTCTCAAACATCTGATAAGTTGTAGCTGTAATTATGATTGATTTTAGCTGCTTAAAACCCAGAATTCTAATTGCCTCATCCAGCGAGGCAACCCTTTGTAATCTTGCATAAAATGGAGAATTTGAAATCCGTATTACTTTTGCCGACAAGGATTGATCCGCCGATAGACTTCTAGTCAGATCAGATATACTGGATTGCAAATCGGAAGTAAGCTGCAAAGCCTGACTCAGGATAATTGGTGCGGAGGGCAAATCACCAAGCTGTTCCAAAAGTTTGTCAACCGTACGCTCGTCACTTGCCTGGATTTCCGACATTGAAATATTAGTCCTAATACTGTTTGCACTCGTAATGGAATGTCGTAATGTTCCTAATTGTGTATCGGCAGGTTTTCAGTAAATATTCATACCGCGAGTGAAATACAAATCCGTTTTCATCTACACCTGCATTGCCTGAGGCGATGATCGCCTGATCCATCGCCGTTGTTTTTAGATCAATCGCTTCAGGACAAAGTAAAATTTAAGCTCCTCTCCATCGCGCAAAACCTGCACCTTTATTACTTTGGCTGGCTTCTGAAACAGGGAGAGCAGGTCATCGCGATCATATTTGGCGGCTGGCCGCCCGTTGATCTCAGTTATTCTGTCGCCGACTTTTAGCCCGGTCTTGTCGGCCGGCGAATCGGCCGCAACCTTCAGGATATTGTAATACTCATCGTGCCCTTTGCGTATAGACAAGCCGGACATATCATATTCGTATGGATAGTCAAACGACTGGTTGGGCTCGATGAAAAGCCTTTGCCTCGTGAAATCAAAAGCCAGATTGAAGCGGGATAAAAGGCCCAGTCCGACCATCGCCTCAGAAAAATTAATATCGGCATATTCTTCGGCAACAAAGCCAACAATCACGTCCGCAACCTCATAGCCGCCGATAGTGATATGGCGCAGACGTCCGATAAAGCCTTTCGTTTCTTCCCTTTTAATATTGAATCCCAGGCTCGTTGGAAGCGATGACTCGGGTACGGTGATTTTATGTTCTCCTCCTATGGCAATCTGTAATTGGTCGTTGTAGCCGAGGTCCATCAGAAAGTTCATGGATATTTCGCGGCCGCCGGATAACCCAATCTTGCCCGGAATCTGCCAAGTGCCAATGCCCATTGGCGTCCAGGGAACGGCAACACCCTTACCGGTATAAACGAATTTGCCCGGCTCGATCAGTGTGATCATCATGTCGTCGAAATTGATATCTACGACAAAATGCTTGAGAAATGTCGCGCTGACCTGACCGACCGATCCCCACCACATATTACTCGTCCCGGAACTGTAAGGGGTGATGACCGCCGTTTGATCGGTAAACTCCACTCCGGGGAACACGATCTTGATCCCGGAGGCTGTTCTTGAACTTATGGCATTTTCATCGCCTTCATCGCCAATAGTTATTTCGCCGTCGTATTCAAGACCGAGGGAATCTACTCGTGGACTTCCCCAGAACAATAACTGATCCCACATGAATCCGTCATCGAGAAGTAAGTAAACTTCATGTCCGTTAATCTCGGCCCGAAAACGAATGTCACCGCGGAAAATATCGAAAGGAAAACGGACAACGCCATCTGCGGCTGTGATTTTATAATTTCCCGGTGCAGGGGTGATAGCCGACAGGCTATCGTCGGCTTTGCCGCCGGAGGCAAAAATCAAAACGGCCGCCAACAGGGTTAGCGCAAGGATAGTACGCGGAAAGCTTGAGACGGGGCGACCCTGGGAGGTTTGATTACTCATTGGTTGTTTTCTCCATTGCTACGGATCCCTCTTTCGAAAAGATCCAGGTAATGTTTTATATACTCACCGGCATCGAATGTGGCAAAGGAATAGCCGGGGGAGAAGGCGCGGTTGAGAACCGAACGCAGACTGTATAGAAAATGACTGATACAAATATCGATATTTAAATCGGCACGAATTGAACCGTCTTTGATCCCCAGCCGGAAAATATCCCGGAGACCATCGGCCAGTTCATTGTTCTGTTTTTCGAATCGAGCAAAAACCTCATCGCCGATAAGTTTACCGTTGACTCCATGGAAATCCCAATAAACTTCAAGGCGGACATATTGAGGATTGCTTTTAACAAATTGATATAGCGATTCGGCCCAGGTTCGTAATTTGGCCAGACCGCCATCAACACGGGCGATGGCATCCTTTTGTTTTTCCCAGCGGATAGCCTGATCTTCGAGTAAAACCAGCAGGCAGATTTCATCGTGGCTCTTGAAGTAGGAGTATAATGTCCGCCTGGTATAGTCGGCGGCGATGGCGATATCATCCATACTTGCGTTTTCAATCCCCTTGGTTGCGAAGAGCTTGCGGGCGGCGGCCAGGACAAACCGGCGGCGAGGTTCGCGCTCCATTTTTTTGCGGCTCATGCCGTAAATACTCCAATCTACACACCCTGTGTAATTTAATATACTATACGCTGTATTTTTAGCCCGGTTCCATATTATTTGGGTTCGATCATGAAGTCTTTTTTTTGGGCATACGATCATGAGATCGCATCTGGGTGGTTGATAAAAAGTTGGTTAACTCGCTAAAGAAATTCAGCTTACATCCGATCATCGCATTAACGGTATTAATCCCAAGTAGGAGGAATTATGAAGAAAGTTCTGTTTATTGCCGTAATGTTGTTTGTGATGACGGGCGTTGTTTCAGCCCAGGTCCCGACTCCGTTCAGCCTCTATGCCGGCGGCGCGGTGTCCATTCCAAATTCACCTGATGCATTTGCCGATCTTTACAAGACCGGATTTCACGGTTCGGTTGGTGTTGGCCTAAAAGTTATGCCGGGCCTTCAGACAGTTGCGAAAGTCGAATTTCATCGTTTCAAACTCGATCATGAAGCCAGTCAAGCCATCAATCCTCTGCTTATTGGCGAAGATATCGCCGGCGGTCACAATAATATGTGGATGTTTGGCGCTGACCTGCGCTATTCGATTCCGATTCCTCAGCCGGCTTTCAAGCCGTTTATCATCGGCGGTCTCGGATTGGCTCGTATTTCCAGCACCGAATTCGACGGTACCAGCTCACTTGTAGCCAGCCTGAATGAATTCCAGCCGGAAGCTCAGAACAATGTATATTTCAACATTGGAGCCGGATTTGAATTCCCGACCGGCCCTAAAATGAATCTGTTTGGTCAGGTGCGCTATGTATCTATCGCCACCGAGGGCGAATCCTCAAGTTTCATTCCAATCACGATCGGATTGAAATTCTTTTAGTCGATAGAAGATCAAGACAAATATTTAAACGGCTGTCCCAGGTGCATGGGGACAGCCGTTTTTCTATGTCCGGCGCAGCATCCCCTCTCGGGAATTTTCCGGCCCCGGACTACTCTGGGTACTGTGCGCGGGAAGGAAGCTACACCGAAAATGGTCTCAGATTACCATCCGATCAACGTATTGAATAATATTGGAACGGAAAAAAATGTTTTGTTTTGCCGACAATAACAATAATGGTTTTATTGAAAGAACGCGGCCAGGGCAGACTCAGTTTATTGGAAACGGTTAATGCTTTTTAATTCATTGCACTTTCGGTTCGTCGAAATTCTCCCGTCTATTGCCGAGGACCTGCTGAAATGCAACAATGACCGGGCGCTATTACCTGCCTGCTAATCAACGAGGGTGTTTTATCCTTCGTATGAATTAACAACGTCCCTACGTTTAACCAAGAGGTAACCAAAATGGCAAGCTCAACCGCAATTTCAGATAAATTAACCGTCGGGCTGGCTCAGATCGCTCCCATATGGCTGAATCGCGATTTGACCCTTGAAAAAATTATCGCCATGGTCGAACGCGCTGCCGATAAGGATTGCCGGTTGGTTGCTTTTGGTGAGGCCCTTCTGC
>JAAEQF010000148.1 GCA_024231695.1 FCB group bacterium | reverse complement strand
CGATACGAAAAACAGGAGCGGAATTCGCATGACGCTGGACAGAGTCAGGGGAATCAGAAGAACTTCCAGAAGGACCGGACTTTGAGGAAATCTTATCCAATTGGCGTAGGATTGGAACATAATCATGATGTGAAAAACAAGAAGTATGCCGATCGCGATGACTCTCAGCCAGTCTATGTCGAACCTACGCTGGACCACGACACCGGCCGGCGTGTTCGCGTGTTCGGGGCCTTCCAGCGTGGCCACGTCCGGCTGTGTCCGATTATCCTGTGAGTCATCTGCCGTCATGATCTCTATTCCTCCCTGGTGGAATCAGTGCTTTCGTAAACAAAGCATATCTGTTCGGCTCTGCAACCTAAACTGGCGCAGTTCGGCCGATGGAAGCGTGGGAACCGGTGTTTTGTCCGGGGTTTCCCGGCGGGCCCCTTTGCCCCCTAAGTAGGGAGCGGATGCATCGGTCTAAAATCGAGCTGAAAACTGCCGATTAATATGCTATAAGCCGGACGCAGGCCAGTCCTTCGTCTATGGATCAATGGAGGAGCAAAGTGTCTGATCAGATCGTATGGAAAGATGAATACAAGATAGGTGTGGCGAAGATAGACAACCAACATCGTAAACTCT
>JAAEQF010000147.1 GCA_024231695.1 FCB group bacterium | reverse complement strand
TATACTTGACTTGATTGGGCGACATGAGGATGCATTGGCGAGTCACGACAATGCTCTAAATTATGATAGTACCCATCCTGAGATTTGGACTAATCGCGGGAATTCATATTATAAATTAGGCGAAAAGAACTGCGATCTTACACTCCTAGATAGTGCATTGTACTGCTTTGACCGCGCGGTAGAATTAGATTCTAGCTTTTATCTAGCCATAGCTAACCAGGCAAATATTTTCATGATGCTTGAGAGATATAAACCTGCAATGGTGTATGCGAATAGAGCCTTATCTTACGACTCAACATGCAGTATTGCACTGTATTGCAAGGGTATTATTTTAGGCGAACAAGGGCGGCTTGCTCAAGCTATAACGGTTTTGGAAAATGCAAAAAAGCATTCACAAGGAAATGATCAATTTATTTCCAGCATCAATATTTCCATTACCGAGTTTCAGACTCGTATGAAGTCGGATCAATAGTCTTACTCTAAACCACACATTATTTTTTCTTGGGCTCGGCGGCGGTCTTCTTCTTGGCCGGTTTCTTTTTGGGTCGTTTCAAAAATCCGGGGCCAAAAATCAAGCGCAGGCCGTCTTCGACCTTTTTGATCTTGTGCAGTTTGAGACCCTTGAGCAGTTCTTTGGGCAGTTCGGAAATATCCTTGCCGTTTTTGAAAGGCAGAATGATTTCCTTCATGCCTGTCCGTTTGGCCGCCAGAAGTTTTTCATTCAGGCCGCCGACCGGGAATATGTCGCCGGTCAGGGATATTTCGCCGGTCATGGCGATTTTGGTCGAAACCCGGCGTTTGGTTAGAGCCGAGAGCATCGCCGCCACCATAGTGATCCCCGCCGACGGGCCTTCTTTGGGAACCGCACCTTCGGGGATATGAATATGAATTTCGGTCTCGCTGATTTCGGTCAAGTCGATCCCCAGCCGGTCGGCATGGGAACGAATCCAAGTCAGCCCGGCCGTAGCCGATTCCTGCATCACCTCGCCAAGTTTGCCGGTGAGGGTCAGTTTGTGCTGTCCGGGCACCAAGGAAACCTCGATCGGCAAAATCTCACCGCCGGTTTCGGTCCAGGCCAGCCCGACCACATATCCGAATTCGGGCACTTCGGGAACATCGGTGTACTGATAAATCGGCGCTCCCAAAAATTTGGTAACATCTTTGGCGTCGATCTTGTGGGCGACATGTTTTTTCTTCGAGACCTCCTTGAGGGTCACTTTGCGATAGATGGCCGTGATTTGCCGTTCCAGTTCGCGCACGCCCGATTCGCGGGTGTAGTCGCGGATGAGGAATAGGAGGGTATCGTCGGTGAGTTGGATGTTCAGATGCCCGACGCCGAGTTCGGTGACGATTTTGGGGATCAGGAATTTGCGGGCGATTTTCATTTTTTCGAATTCAAGGTACCCGGGCAGACGGATTATTTCCATCCGATCCTGAAGCGGCAGAGGGATTTCATGGAGGATATTGGCTGTGGTCAAAAAGAGCACTTCGGACAGATCAAAATCGAGTTCGAGATAATTGTCCGAGAAAAAGGCGTTCTGTTCCGGGTCGAGAACTTCTAAAAGAGCCGAAGCCGGATCGCCGCGAAAATCGGCATCGATTTTATCGACTTCATCGAGCAAGAAGACCGGGTTTGATGATCCGGCTTTTTTCAGAGACTGCAGAATCCGCCCCGGCATCGAACCGATGTAGGTTCGGCGATGGCCGCGGATTTCGGCTTCGTCATGGACGCCGCCCAGCGACATGCGGACGAATTTGCGGTCCAGGGCGCGGGCTACCGAGCGGCCCAGCGAAGTTTTGCCGACTCCGGGAGGGCCGACCAGACAAAGAATCGGGCCGCGCACTTTACCGGCCGTGCGCAATACGGCCAGATGTTCCATAATCCGTTTTTTAGGCTTGTTCAAACCGTAATGGTCTTCGTCGAGAATTTTCTGGACTTTTTTGAAACTGGTTCGGTCTTTGGTTTTCACGTTCCAGGGCAGAGTCATAACCCAGTCCAAATAGCTGCGCACGACACCCGATTCGGCCGAGTAGGGATGCATTTTGGAAAGCTTTTTGATTTCTTCTTCGGCTCGCAAACGCACCGGCTTGGGTGGGTTGAGCTTGTCCAGTTTGGTATAAAGTTCGTCTATTTCTCCGGCCGTATCGTCATATTGTCCCAGTTCTTCCTTGATCGCCTTCATTTGCTGCTGCAAATAATATTCGCGTTGACTGCGCGACAGCGATTCGCGGACACTGCCGTCGATACGCTGTTCGATTTTCAGGATTTCGATTTCCGAAGTCAAAAGGTCAATCAGCGAATAAAACTGGCTCTTGATTGAATCGGTTTCAAGGATTGTCTGTTTCTGGTCGTTTTTCTGAAGCAGATGAGCCGAAATAGTATCGGCCAGACGACTGTAGTCGTCGATATTGACAAGTTGAGCCACAACCTCATTGGGAATCCGCCGGTTGAGATGGACGTAATCAGAAAACTGGTCCATGACTCGCCGCCCAAGGGCCTCGGTTTCGGTATCGGTCGAACGGCGATCAGGTTCGATCACCTGAACCCTAGCCGAAAAGAAGCCGGAAGTTTCCAAGAACGACTTGACCCGTCCGCGTAACAGTCCTTCCACCAGCACCTTAAGTGTCCCGTTCGGCAGTTTCATGACTTGCAAAACGCGAGCCACAACGCCCACGCGATAAACATCATCCTTGTTGGGATTGTCCACTGTGGCGCTCTTTTGAGCAACCAGAAAAACCAGCTTGTCCAACACCATCGCTTCCTGAAGGGCGTTGATGGAAATCTGGCGGCCAATCAGTAGTGGATAGATCATATATGGAAAAATAACGACATCCCGCAGGGGCAGCACCGGGAGTCTGGATTTGATTTCGATCTGTTCGTCGTTGTGTTTATACTTCATTTTCACATTCCCTTTCTTAGCAACGCCTAATATGCTAAATAATTATAAAAAATCAAGCTGGTTCCCAAAAGAAGGTGGAGGAATAACGTACTTTAAATAATGCCCGATATTTAGAATCCGGGCGCCAAAAATGGTTGACAAGCGGCTCTGGAGACCTATATTGGAGGGCTTAAAACTGAATACACGATGGGGGTGTAGCTCAGTGGTAGAGCATCTGCCTTTTAAGCAGGTGGTCGAAGGTTCAATCCCTTCCACCCTCATTAAAAATGCACCATTAGCTCAGTTGGTAGAGCAGTTGACTCTTAATCAATTGGTCCGGGGTTCGAATCCCTGATGGTGTATTTTTTTGCGGGCAAAAATCACCTGAATATCTTTTATCAATTGTAGTAGCAAAGTCTTTAATCAAGATATTTTGGGTTGACAAAATCAGCATACTTGTATTAATTATCGTTGCTAATCATAGATTTCTCATCAACGCACAGCACCAATAATACAACAAAGGGCGAGGTAGTATCTGAAATAATTCATGAAGGGGGAGGTTATGACTAAACGTTTCATTGTCGCCATCATGCTTCTCGCCATAATTAATCTGAACATCAGTTGCACCGGGATTCGAACGGGGTTTAGGTTTAAACAGCAGATCAGTCATATTTCGGCCCGTGAGCTAAGAAGCCATGTAGACGAAAAATCAAAAGCAGATCAGGTATCAGATGAAAAGGACTATAAGGTTGTCTCTGTCACTCCTTACAAAGGGGTAATCGGAGTTATGCTTAATACCTGGGAAGTTGTAAGCTTTGATAGTGTTGGCGCGCAACTTGACGTCGAATCAAATACTCTGTCCTTCGTTGACAAAAACGGAACACCTCGTATGACAAATGTTGATGAGATTCAGCATTTATATTATTCGGATACGTCATCCAGGATTTTTTTCGATGGGAAACGGGGAAAAATCGATGCTGAAATGCGGCAGATAATCGGGACTACCGATTCCGGTCAAGTAGTTGCCATCCCCATTGAAGATGTTCTATACATGGAGGCTATAAAACCGCCCAATATTCCGCTGCCAATAGCAATATTAGTGTTGGCCGCCTGCTGTGTACTTTTATATAAAGTCATAGAATCCATTGATATTGATTTTGGAGAGGTAGCACTTCCACCGGTTCACTGAGGGATCAGGGAAATTTGATGCGGAAAGCGGTAGACAATCAGGAAAATACATTTGGAGCAGTATATTGAATTAGGAGGAGGGTATGATAAAGCGTTTGACTGTCGCTGTCCTGCTCCTTGCCTTAATTAATCTAAACATCGGCTGCACAGGGGAAATACGACGAATTTCGGCCAGAGAATTAAGAGGCCAACTGGATGGAAATTCAGAAACCAGTCGGATATCTGAAAATGAGAAAAATAATGTTGTTTCAGTAACCCTCTCTACTTTGATTGCGGGAGTCGTTCTTGAAACCGGGGAAATTATTATCTTTGACAGTACCGGCGCCATTTTCGACATAGAGTCAAATACTCTGGCCTCGGTTGATATAAACGGCAAGCAGCGCCTGATAGATGTCGATGAAATCCAGCAAATAATTTATGATGAGAAAAACCAGAAAATCTTATTCGATGAGGATCGAGGAAAACTCGATTTGGAAAAGCAACATATATACGGTTATACCACTGAGAATCAAATGACAGAAATCCCGGTCAATGATGTTCTTTACCTTGAAGTCGGAAAGATCGATATTCCTATAACCATATTATTAGTGGGGAGCATCCTTGTCTTTTGCATAGCACTATATATAGTCATTGATTCTTACGATCCGGTATTAGTAAGTGACTGGAAATGGCGATAATCCATATTGATTTGCAGCGGATAGGCCGGTTCGAATCCCTGATGGCGTATTTTTTGTTATCAGATTATGCAATTGTCAGCAATTAATCCCCACCCAAGCTCATTCCTTGACGTTAGGTTTAGAATATAATATATGTTACATAATTGTTTATTCAATAACCCCTTGACTTATCTGGATTTGCAGGTATATTATATATGGTTTATACATCAGGGAAACAATCAACAGACAAGTTAAATACACAAAGGAGGACGTGATGCCACGCGCCAATTTGTCCAAAATAATGTGTGCATTAACACTGTTGTCGTGTCTTGCTGTTGCCGAGGTTCCGGCTTTGATCAACTATCAAGGACGTCTCACGGATACCGAAGGGGAACCGGCAGTTGATGGAAATTATCTACTCACTTTCACAATCTGGAATGACCCTGCTTCGGTTGCGCCGGAAGCAAAAAAATGGTCAAGCGGAATACGTGGAGTCGATGTTTCTGATGGGCTATTTAGCTATAATCTTGGTGATTCGATAGCGCTTCCTCACGATCTATTTTCGGCCAACCCCAATCTCTGGTTGGGTGTTACTGTCAGCACAGATGCAGAGATTTCTCCGCGCACGAAAATGATTTCGGTTGGAACCGCTTATCATGCCTTGCGATCTGACACCTCGGCCATGGCCACGGACGTTGCCGATCTCACAATATCTTCCTCTAAAATAATGGATTTTGCCGTAACGGAAATGAAATTGGCCAATCTGGCGGTAACGGAAAATAAAATGGCAACGCAATCCGTCACCGAGGATAAATTGGCCAGTGGCTCGGTCACTTCCGATAAACTAGGTACGCAGGCGGTAACTACAGTCAAAATTCATGACGACGCCGTTACCGAAATCAAAATCGCCGATCAATCCGTGACATCAGTCAAACTGGCAACTGATGCGGTTTCAACATCAAATATATTGAATAATGCCGTGACGACGGATAAAGTCGCGACGGATGCAGTAACTACCACGCAAATCGCCGCCGGGACGATTCAGTTTTCGGATATCGGTTCGAATGGTGCAGCCGACAACCAGGTTATGATGCGCGATGGCGGAATGTGGGTGGCCGATAATCCGATTCCAACCGGAGTCATCGTTATGTGGTCAGGAACGCTGGCCACTATTCCTGAAGGATGGTTGCTATGTGACGGCAACTACGGAACTCCAAATCTACAGGACAAATTCATTTATGGTGTGACCTCAGCTGAAGAGCCGGGCGGCACTGGAGGTGCTGCTTCATCGTCCCATGCACATTCAATCGATGGTCCAGCATTTAATACCGGCGGGCCATCCAGCGTTTATACACAAGTATGGGAAGCTGGGGGCCAGCATGTGGCCTCAAATGTTCATACCCATAGTGCCGATCCACCGGCCTTTTCCAGTAGTTCTTCTCCAGTAAACACGATTCCACCATATTTTAAACTGGCCTTTATTATGAAGCAGTAAACGCTTCAAATAAATTGGGAGAATGACCATGAAAATATCGATTCTTATCAGTATACCAATCGCCCTGGTTGTGCTGCTGGTTGCACCACTATCGGCTGAAGTACCACAAGTCATAAAATACCAGGGCTATCTAACCGATGATATGAGTCAGCCAATGGACACTGCGATATCAATGACGTTCGTGATCTACGATGATTCAAGTGGTATGGCGGATGTGTGGACAGAAGGGCACTCCTCAGTTCAGGTATCGGGCGGTTTGTTTGAAGTTATACTTGGTGCGACTAATCCTCTGGGTGTAGCCGTCTTCGACAGCCCCGACAGGTTTCTTGAGGTTCAGGTGGGCGATGGACCGACAATATTACCCCGCGTTAGGATGATCTCCGCTCCTTTTGCAATTCATACGGAGTACTCAGATGATGCCGACATGATTGACAGCCTCCACGGTGATGCATTGATGGAGTGGTCGATTTATGATGCCGACCAGGATGGACAAATAGATGAAAATGCGGTTGCTGTTTTAAGCGTACCGGTAGGAGCCATAATTGACTGGTGGCGACCGGATAACTCCCTCCCACTGCCTGACAATTTCCAAATTTGTGACGGATCGTTGGTTGACGATATCGAAAGCCCGCTCAACGGCCATACTCTACCAGACCTTACACAATTGTTTGTTAAGGGCATTACCGACGTCAACGACATAGGCGTTACCGGTGGGTCGGTAGATCACCAGCATACAATCGATAATCCGGAGCATGATCATGATGTGGTCGTTGACCACGATCACCCTAATATGGAAATATCCTTGTCTTCTAGTGGTAATCATAGTCATAGTATATCGATGAACCACGCTCATGGATATTTCCTATCCGCTATGGCCGGTTCTCATACTCATGGTGTTCAGAGTGGCGGACCATTCGCAGGAGGAACCAATTATAGTATGGATACAGAACCCGATCACCAGCATGGCATATCCATACCTGCTTACTATAATTCAACATCAACGAGCTCGGGAGGATCGCATACACACACAGCGTCGTTCGATTTGCCCGCTTTCAACGCAACTAACGCGACCTCTTTAAGTAGTCCGGGAACGATGCCTTCCACGATAGAATCAAATCTGCCGCCGTATATTGGACTCCTAAAACTAATGCGGATTAAATAGGGGGTGGAGATGAAAAATCTGTTAAGAGTTGCACTGGTATTGATGATAATTGTCTGGCTCGGAGGTCCGACATATTCGGAGGTCCCCCGATTTGTAAATTACCAGGGGTTATTGACCAGTACTTCGGGAACGCCACTGGACACAACAGTGACTATAATGTTTATACTTTATGATGATTCAATCGGAGGTAGCGCCCTTTGGATCGAATCACATGAGGATGTAGAGGTAATTCGAGGTATTTTCCAAGTCGTGTTGGGAAAAGAAGCAACTTTTGAGCTTGACGACTTTGATAGCCCGGAGAGATATTTGGGGATCAAGATCGGATTAAATCCAGTGATTTCACCCCGGATAAGAGTAGTATCTGTTCCCTTCACATCGCGCGCACTGTATAGTGACAATGCTAATAGCGTAGACGGCCGAGCATCAGCAGAGCTTATGGAGAAGGCTGTCTACGACAGCGATGGTAATGATCTGATAGATGTAAATGCCGTAGATGCCATCGGCGTTCCAATCGGTATAGTGATTGACTGGTGGCGGCCTGACGAATCATTTTCCCTACCGAACGGTTTTCAAATATGTGACGGTTCAATGGTGACCGATACGGATAGTCCTTTATATGGTTTTGCCCTGCCCGATTTAACAGGTCTATTGATAATGGGAGTATCGGACACTATAGAGATCGGCGTGACCGGCGGCGTTGAAAATCACTCACATAGCCTGGTATATCCACTCCACCAACATGAAGCCCCTATTGATCATGATCACCCTTACACTAATAGAGCAACCGGGATTACCGGATCACATACACACGAATGGGATATGACTCACGTGCATGCAACATCTTCATCGTACAGCGCCGGCAGCCATTCACATTGGTATATATCAAGCTATGGACCCTATCAATATGCCTCCGGTTACTTCCCGGGAGGTTCTGCCGGAAACCACAACCACACGATTGCCCCCCCTGCTTATGATGGACGTGGAAATTGGACGCAAGCAAGTTCTCAGCATAATCATTATGTCGGCGTAGATTACCCTTCTTATGTAGAAACGGTTTTGACGTCTGAGTTTCCCGATACTACTCTTTTTTCCTCTAATGAATCAATCCTCCCTCCTCATGTGGGCTTGTTGAAGATAATGAGGATAAAATAAAGTGAAAATTGGAGAGCGATTATGTCATATAGATTGGTAACATTCATATTTATCCTGGTACTGTGTATAGCCCTCATCAATCCGGGTTTCGCCGGTGATGAAGGTATTGTTGACCGGGAGAGTAAATCGGAAACTCAATCGAAGGCTACTGATTCACGCTCCGGAGAGGAAATAAATTGGCAGGTTATTTCGTGTGGTGGTTCTCTCAATGGTGAGTCAACAGACTTTCTTCTTAGCAGTACGTTGGGACAAACGGCTGTGGGAACGGGAAACGCCGATGGCATTGTATTAAATCATGGATTTTGGCAGGAGTTTATGGGGTCATGTTGTAATTCGGCCGGTGATGCTAATGACGATGGCGCCATCAATGTCGGCGATGCCGTCTATATGATCAACTACGTTTTCAAGGGCGGCCCGGCCCCCAATTGCGGCGATGAGGGCGATGCCAATTCCGACTGTGCCTTAAATGTCGGCGATGCGGTTTTCCTGATCAATTATGTATTTAAAAGCGGTCCGCCGCCGGAATGCGGCTGTGTCGGCTGATTAATTATAAACTCCATTAGCTCAGTTGGTAGAGCAGTTGACTCTTAATCAACGGGTCGTAGGTTCGAGTCCTACACGGCGTAGTCTTTGGGAGGTGTGGCTCTTACACGGAGTCGCACCTCCTTGTCTTTTCCCGCAATTCGCGGGGTTGC
>JAAEQF010000146.1 GCA_024231695.1 FCB group bacterium | reverse complement strand
GTCCACTCTCTCCGCAGCAGGTATGGATTTCAGCAGCGCCAGTTTAACCAGAGCTTTTCAGAAGAGGGTATCGCTAAGGGCCAAAGAAGGCTTGCAGGTCTTCGCCGACGGCAATGAATCAGAAGTTGTCGCCCAATTGACCCCGACGGCCGAAGGCTCTGAATTGTCTTTCAGCGATGCTGGAAGAGGTGTAAAAGCGATTTCGATTTCGCATAAAGGTCTGGCAGTGCTTGGCGGATCAGAAACCGACACAGCCATCTTTATCGACCCGATCAACGGTACAACGACATTCAAGAACTCCTCCGGTGAAGCTGTTCATATGCCGGAAGGAGTTGATTTTTACACTAATGTTGATAGGTACACTGCTGTCAAAACAGTTACTATCGATGCCAAGGGATTGACTGTATTGGCTGATGACGATAGCGGTGACGAACTTGTTTCAATTAAAAGCACCGCGACCGGCCCGGAGATTCTTGTCAGCCGTGGCAGCGGTCGTGCATCAACAGGTAGTGTGATGATCAATGGTGCCGGTCTTTTTGTGATGAATGAAGATGGAACTGATACAAGCATGCATGTAACCAATAATGGAAACATTCTCAGCACCGGCCAGATTGCGGTAGGAGCCGGATGTTCATGGGGTGCTTCCAGGGGTGATTCCGCCTGGTCGGTTGTGTTTGGCTTTAATAATACAGCCAGCGGTGATACTTCGACCGTCAGTGGCGGATATCTCAATACTGCCAGCGGTCGGCTATCTACGATAAGTGGTGGTGCGAATAATAATGCCTTATCCAATACGTCCACAATTGGAGGGGGATATCAAAATACAATAACTACCAATGGACATGCCAGTACCATCGGAGGCGGTCTGAACAATTGGGTTGATTCCCAATACTGCGTAATCGCCGGCGGTTATCAGGATTCTTGTGGCGGTATGGCGTCAACAATTAGTGGTGGTCTAAATAATAATTGTTACGGATACGGCAGTGCTGTGGGTGGCGGATTGGATAATAGTGTAGAACCTAATGTCACTGGCGGGACTATTGGTGGCGGCAACAGCAACCTTGTCACGGATGGTTATGGAACAATTGCTGGAGGAACAGGTAACGAAGCGTATGGCGGCGCGGCTGTTGGTGGAGGCGGATCCAATAAGGCAACAGGCGGATATTCTGCCATTCCCGGAGGATGGTATAATGTGGCTGATGGGGAACGATCATTGGCCGGTGGAAACACCGCCTGTGCGCTTCATAATGGGGCAATAGTCTTTAGCGCATCAATGGGAGCTTCTACAGATTCGCTTAAATCAGGGGCGGGCGGCCAATTTGTTGCGCGCGCTGCGAGTAACTTCTATCTGACCAACGTTGGTGGCGTGGAGACTGCTCCCTATAGCGGGACCAGATTCATCAATACTTCAACCGGTGCTTACCTGACCACCGGTGGTGTCTGGACCGATAATCCCGGCCCCACAGGTGATATCAGGCGGTTCGACGGTAACGATGATATCCTGGGTCAACTTGAGAATCTTCCCATCAACAAGTGGTCTTCCAAAGATAATGACAAGGCCTTGCATATCAGCCCCATGGCTGCAGATTTCCATGCTCAGTTCGGTTTGGGCGAGGATGATGGCTCCATGGCCAGTATGGATCTGGCCGGAGTAGCTCTGGTTGCCGTGCAGGAACTGTATCAGATAGTGAAAAAGCAGCAATTGCTGGCTGATGAATTACAGCAGGCCAAAGATGAACTGGCAACCAAAGACCAGCGGATC
Source organism: FCB group bacterium (assembly GCA_024231695.1). GTDB lineage: Bacteria > Zixibacteria > MSB-5A5 > GN15 > JAAZOE01 > JAAEQF01. The sequence continues at coordinate 36,749 of JAAEQF010000146.1, read as the reverse complement.
GATGCCCTCGAATTACGTCTGACGCAAATGGAAGCCGCGGTCGAAATGGTCCTGTCTCAGCAAAACCCGACAATTAACGGTAACGATGGACTGGCCAGCACTAAGTAACCCGTCTGGAGGATAATGTTATGAAAAGATTTACCTTCGGGCCGGTTTTAATGCTGCTGGCAATAGTCATACTGGTAGCCAGTGCTGCAGTGGCTGAAAAAGCCGGCGAGACCAAACAGGTCAATAGCAACTCGTCTTTTGCCAAAGACAAGGCCGAGTCGCAGACGCAACCTCAGGTGACGCCCATAACGCCGGAAATTGATTCTCAGGTCGAGCAGGACCAGGCAGTGAAAGTGATCGATAATTCCCAAATTCAGGTCTTGCCTGAAAATCCTGTCGATCATTCGAAACAATCCGATGTAGATAAAACGGCCGCCGGAGAACAGATCGTACGGCAAGTCCTTTCACATGGCGGTACTACCGGAACTTCCGCCAACTATATTACCAGGGGGACACTGTGTCAGACCGCCACAGGATCCGGCAGCGGGACCGAGTATAGCATGGGGCATGGTTTCTATGCCGCATCCGGCGGCGGAAGGTGCTGTGATTTGGACGGTGATGCCAACGATGACGCGGCTATCAATGTAGGTGATGCCGTCTGGATGATCAACTACGTTTTCAAAGGCGGTCCTCCGCCGCCCTGCGAGGATGAAGGTGACGCCAACAATGATTGCTCCCTCAATGTCGGTGACGCAGTTTATCTGATCAACTATGTCTTCAAGGGAGGTCCCGCCCCTGAATGCGGCTGCGCCTTATAAAAAGGCCAATAAAGCGGTGATCTGGTGTGGTCAAATTTGATCTAGTCGGCAAAGACCACAAAGAAGTCTCCGTCGTCGAGTAGTCGACGATAAAAAAATTAGGCGATGCCTATAGTAAACACGCAAAACCTCCTGCAAGTACCGGCCCGTCGTAATAAGGCGGGCCGGTTATATCAGATTCCATGAATAACCCGTATCAGGCTCTCAGTATTCCGGAGAATAATCTTCGACAAATCGTTGATGAGCTTCTCTGCGGTACGCCACATCCCTGTTCCCGGATCGATTATTTTTCTTGATAAATTATCTTTGTTGTGCCATATATAAATACGAGTCTAATGTATCATGCAGAGGTTTATCAGATAAGGCCGGAGTAACATAATGGTTAATAATGAGTATGATCCAGAGAAGACGGATATCCTCAACAACCTGACTCCGGGTTTGAAAATCAATCACTATACAATTGTCGAAAAAATCGGTGGCGGAGGAATGGGTGAGGTGTATCTGGCCGATGACTCTCGCCTCCGGCGCCAGGTTGCTCTTAAATTCCTTCCCGTCAACTGCTGCCACGATAAGGATTTGAAAGAACGTTTTCAACGAGAGGCGCGCGCCGCTGGGACTCTCAATCATCCCAATATTCTAACCATCCATGACATCAATGAATATAAGGATCGGCCATATATAGTCATGGAGTATTTTCCTGGCAAATCGATAAAAGAGATGATTCGGAACGAGAAATTTACGCCCGCCAAAACAATCAATATAGCCGTTCATATTCTTAACGGGCTCGAATGTGCTCACCGGGCCGGAATTACTCATCGCGATATTAAATCCGACAATATCATGGTTGATGATCGTGGGTTAGTCAAAATTGTCGATTTTGGTCTGGCCCGGATTGAACAGGAAGCCGGTTTGACCGAAAAAGGATCGACTCTTGGGACATTGTCGTATATGTCGCCGGAACAAGCCCAGGGGCAATCCGCTGATCATCGTTCAGACTTGTTCTCACTTGGAGTGGTGCTTTACGAAATGATTGCCGGACGACTGCCGTTCCGGGGTGAGCATATCTCTGCTATAATTAATTCAATCCTGAATGATGAACCGGAAGATATTACACACCATGCAGAATCCGTTCCACCAAAGCTGGTCGATATAATCAATCGTCTTCTTGAAAAAACTCCCGAAAAACGTTTTCAGAGCGCAGATCAGGTCAGCGAGGATATAAGAGGACTAACTGGGGTAAGGGAAATTGCTGATTTCCAAAATCGGTCCCGGGTCCGTTCTCGATTGAAACCCTATTTTATTATGACCGGAATCTTTGTCGTTATCGTCGCGTGCCTTTATTATTTCCAATCAAGTGAGAAGGGGGATTCAAGGGTTCTGAAGCGAAAAATGATTGCCGTGCTTCCGTTCGAAAATGTGGGGTCGGCCAACGATGAATATTTTACTCTCGGAATAACCGATGAGATTATCACGCATCTGGCTAAACTACACAATATCGGCATCATCAGCCGATCCAGCGTACAGCATTATCTTCCGGGTAATGTATCTTACGGGGAGATTGGATCTGATTTGGGCGTTGAATATGTTCTTGAGGGCAGTGTCCGATGGGATAAATCGTCCGATTCGGTTCGTGTTATGGTCAACACGTATTTGACCGTGGTAAAAAATGGATCTCAGCTCTGGAGTGAATCTTATCACCGAGTATTAAATGATATCTTTTCCATCCAATCCGACATTGCCCGTAAACTGACGGAAGCGCTCAATATAGAGCTTATGGTTGACGAGCATGAATCTATTGAAAGAAAACCCACGACAAGTGTCGAGGCTTATGCCTTTTACCTGCAAGGTAATGATTATTTTAACCGTCGCAATTGGGCTCTGGCCGCCGAATTATACCAAAAGGCAATTGAACTCGACTCGTTGTTTGCTCTTGCCTATGCCCAACTTTCCCGTGCCCATTCATTATTGTTCTGGTGGTACGATGACCGAAGTGAGACACGTCTCGACTTGGCCAAACAGGCCGGCGAAAAAGCTCTCAGCATAGATCCAAATCTGCCGGAAGCTCATCTGGCCATGGGCCGATATTATTATCGTGGATTTCTTGATTATGATCGAGCACTGGATCATTATAACAAGGCCTTGGAAGGAAACCCCAATGGTAGTGACCTCCTCTTTGCCATAGGTTCGGTTAACAGACGACAAGGGAATTGGGAACAAGCTCTGGAGTATTTTCGGAATGCGGTTCTTCTGGATCCTCGGGCGGTTAGTAAACTCCGGAATCTATCAGAAACATATTTTTATATGGGCCAATATGACAGCAGCCTAAAGGTGGCTGAAAAAGTTATTGCACTTGTACCGGATAGCCCATCGGCATCGGCTCTTAAAGCCAAAATAATTACACTTGGGCTGGGGCAATTCGATTCCGCAAAAAAAGTGCTTGAGAAATTCCCGGGATTCAATGATCCGGAAGTATTCGATTTATTGTTCACTAATCATGTCCTTTCCGGTGATTATGACGGAGCGTTGGATTTGCTCATCAAGGCTCGGGAAACGGATTACTTTCTTTCCGATTCTGCTTACTGGCATTTACAAATGGGCGACGTTCACCGCTGGTCAGGCAAGGCCGATCAAGCATACACAGCCTATGATTCGGCCCGGATAATTTTAGAGTCTACTGTCCAGGAATTGCCGGAAGAGGCCGCTTATCGCAGTATGCTTGCTGTAGCCTACGCCGGACTGAACCGCGCCGATGATGCCATCCGGGAGGGAATTAAGGCTACAACACTTTGTCCCGTAACGCGTGATGCCCTGTCAGGTACATCCTGGCGCTTTAATCTCATGCTTACTTATGTTATGTTAGGTCAGAATGAAAAAGCCGTAGCAGAGATTAATTATTTGAAATCGGTGCCCTCACAATTAACTAACATCTTTCTTGAAAAACACCCGGTTTTTATTGAATTTCGGAAATCGCCCATTTACAGTGATTCGATAATCGGCATTGATTAGGGAACATCATTTAGTAATCATTGGACTGTGTTAGAATTCAGACGAATTTTCTACACCTACGGATCTTCACATGGATTAAACAGACTGGCAAAATCCTAAGAAATACGTATTTTATGGCGTAGAAATGCCCAAGATTGTGGTGATTGTGGTTATATTATGGTCTACGAGGCGACTTCCGCAACTGGATTACCAAAAAATCAACCGCGTAAACAACTGATATACAATTAGTTCACATACATGTGGATCGTAAATATCTGCCCCAATCTTTCCTTTTGTTGTCCTATTGTCGCCTGTATCATGTCATGGGCAACATGGTTCCACTTGCGATGGGCCGGATTTGAAGACATAGTTTATCAGGAATACAGGATCACCGATATCCAGGCTACCGTCTCCATTGGCATCACCGCAAAACTCGGTCGTAAAGTCCCTATCGCCACTCCAGTCGCCCCAACCACACGAATTGTACACCCTTGTTTCCCCAATTGGACGAATTTCGCAACTTTTTGATGACTCAATCAATATCACTCGCATCAAATGAAACTCTCATCGTGTTGTGGCATATAATGTTAGGTAAAAGATGAGGATATCAGAAAAATCCCTAAACGCAAGTCTGGTTTTGATTGACGAAAGTAGGGCTTGTAATTTTGGTTGCATATATGCAATCAGGGGACTATAATAAATGGCAGAATTCGTCTGGTGTGAGGAACATGGCTGATAAAGGTATAAAACACGATACGACCAAGACTATTCTCGATTCTATAGCCGATGGGGTGTTCACGGTTGACCGGGATTGGCGGATCACGTCTTTTAATCGAGCCGCCGAGGAAATCACCGGCATCCTGAAAAAGGAAGCCATCGGTCAGCGTTGCTGTGATGTATTTCATGCTTCTATCTGTGAGACAAATTGTGCCCTAAAGGAAACATTTGAAACCAGCCGTCCGGTGGTCAATCGTGCAGTTTATGTTGTTGATGCGAGCGGAAACAGAATTCCGATCAATATTTCAACCGCCGTTCTGAAAAACGAAAACGGGAATATTGTTGGCGGCGTAGAAACATTCAGAGACCTGAGTACAATCGAAGAACTCCGGCTGGAATTGGAAAAGAAGTATTCCTTTCATCATATCATCAGCAAAAACAGCAATATGCTGCGGATTTTTGATATTCTTCCGAGTGTCGCCGAGAGCGACAGTACCGCACTTATCGAAGGTGAAACCGGAACCGGCAAAGAGTTGGTCGCCAGAGCTCTGCACAATCTATCACCACGGCAGGATATGCCTTTTGTCGCGGTCAACTGCGGAGCACTCCCGGACGCACTCCTTGAATCAGAATTATTCGGGTATAAGGCCGGAGCGTTTACTGACGCGCGCCAGGATAAACCTGGCCGCTTTGCCCTGGCCGATAAGGGGACCATATTTCTCGACGAAATCGCCGACATTTCGCCCGCATTGCAGGTACGTCTATTACGCGTCCTCCAGGAACGAACATACGAGCCACTGGGGAGTACGGAATCGATCCGGGCCGATGTCCGCATTGTCGCTGCCTCCAATCAAAATCTCGAAAAGCTTGTCAAATCAGGCGTTTTTCGAGAGGATCTATTCTATCGGATAAACGTAGTCCTTATCAAACTGCCACCCCTCCGCGAACGCAAAGAAGATATCCCCCTGCTGATTAATCACTTTATTCGCAGGTTCAACAAACTCAAGAAAAAGCTGATTTCTGATATTTCACCTGATGCGTTGGCATTACTTGTTAATCATGAATTCCCGGGTAATGTAAGGGAGCTGGAAAATATTATAGAGGGTGCCTTTATCTTCTGTCATGAAGCCACCATTAATATCGATAACCTACCGCAAGCTATAAGGCCAAAAGAGATCAGGTCAATGGCAGGATTAGGATCAATGCGTGATTATGAAGCCGTTTTTATTAATGAAACGCTGAAAAGGAATAATTTCAACAGGAAGAAAACGGCGGCAGAACTAGGTATTCATAAAACGACACTATGGCGAAAAATGAAGAAGCTTGGTATCAGCCCAAATGGCTAATGTGGTTGCAATAACGCACCCATCACCCCACACATTAGCTGCATAATCGCAACCATCGCCCAACCCGTAAGGTGTTATCGGCCCTCCCTTCTCGCACATAACTCATTAATTAATAATACGATAAGCGGTATGATCAATCCCCGGACATTTCCCGGCACTAAAATTGCTTAAACTCTGAGCATGATTAATAAGGTTGCGATTCCGATATGGCAAGGACACGTATCCCCGGTTATGGACACGGCCTGCCGCCTGCTGATTGTCGAGATCAAGGATAGCAGGGAGGTTTCACGAGCAATCGTTGAATTGCCCCGGACACTAACATCTCACCGTGCCGAATTTGTTTCCAAACTGGGGATTAATTTGTTGATCTGTGGGGCCTTATCACAACCATTAAGCCAAATGCTTACCGCCTCGGGGATAAAAACAATGCCTTGGTTCCGCGGTGACGTTAACGAAGTCTTGGCGGCCTATTTAGGGGGGAGGCTGCAAAATGATAGTTTCCAGTTACCCGGTTGCCAGCGGCGGCGGCAGGAAAAAGGCCGGCGAAGCGGTAGGCGCAATGGCTGGAGGACGCATAAATCCAGTAAGGAGGATTGATGAGAATAGCTGTGTCATCACAAGGAACTGAAGCGACCAGTAAGGTCGATCCACGATTCGGGCGAGCATCATATTTTCTGGTCTATGACACTGATGCGGACAATTTTGAAGTTGTTGCCAACAATCAGAATGTTAATACCGCACAGGGCGCCGGGATTCAGGCCGCTGAGAATGTCGCCGCCAAAAATGTGGATATTGTGGTCGCCGGAAATTTCGGACCAAAGGCATTTCGGGCTTTGGAAGCAGCCGATATTCGGGTGGCGATGTTCGCCGAAGGGACGGTTGCGGAGGCAGTGGAGTTGGCTCGCAAAAATCAGCTCAATATCTGTGACAAAGCCAATGTTGAAGGACATTGGATGTGATACAGTAAAACTATGACTGATTACAAAGGAGTAAATCATGCCAGGTGGAGATAAAACCGGACCGAGAGGAGACGGACCAATGACCGGACGAGGCGCAGGCTTTTGCGCCGGAAATAGTGAACCGGGATTTGCCGACTTTTCATACGGTCGAGGATTTGGCGGCCGTCGAGGCGGCGGATTCGGCCATGGTTTTCAGGGTGGTGGACGAGGACGGCGCAACCGGAATTACGCTGCGGGATTTCCGGGATGGGGTGGTGGTAACCGTTATGCCAACCGGCAACCGGCCATGCCCCCGATAGGGCCTGAAGCGGCCGTAAGCAATGACAATGCAATGGCTGAGGAACTTGCTCAATTAAAAGAGCAATCCCGCTATTACAAAGGGGTTCTTGACCATATCGAAGCACGAATCAATGAACTCCAGCGATAGGTATTGGAGTAAGAAGGCGCGAAAACAAATAATGAAAAGAGGTTGATATGTCACCGGGAAATAAAAACAGTAGTGGGGGCGGCCGCGGTTCAGGACAAGGCGGAGGACGCGGTCAGGGTCAAAGTGGAAGCGGTCGCGGTCAGGGTCAAGGTGGAAGCGGACGAGGTTCGGGTCAGGGAAGCAGAGGTCAAGGAAGTGGCCGCGGTCAGGGTATGGGACGCGGCGGTCGGGCTCTCGGCCCCGGCGGTGACTGTCTTTGCCCCAATTGTGGAGCTATTGTCCCGCATCAACAGGGCGTTCCCTGTATGGATGTCAACTGCCCGAAATGTGGCCAGAAAATGACCAGACAGTAAGGAACTGAAATGAAAATATCTGTGGCCAGCGGCAAGGGCGGCACGGGGAAAACCACCGTAGCAACGAACCTGGCCGTTGCAATTGCCCGGATGGGCAAGAACGTTGCCTACCTCGATTGTGATGTCGAGGAACCCAACGGTCGTATATTCTTGAAACCGGAGATCAGGAAGCAAATCGAAGTTACCGTTCCGCTACCCCAAGTTGACTTCAGTAAATGTACTCTCTGCGGTGAATGTTCGGCTGCCTGTGAGTATCATGCTATTGCGGTACTGGGCAAAACGGTGGAAGTTTTCCCATCGCTTTGTCACGGTTGTGGAGGATGCAGTGATGTCTGCCCCGAGGATGCCATCAATGAGATCCCCAGAACTATCGGAAGTATCAGTTGCGGTATGGGGATGGGAGTCGAGTTCCTTGAAGGGCGCCTGAATGTCGGAGAGGCCGTGTCACCGCCGGTGACCAAAGCTTTAAAAAAGCTTGTTGCAAAACCAGAGGTAGTCATTTATGACGCGCCCCCCGGGACCTCCTGTCCAGTAATTGAAGCCATCAGCGGTACGGATTATGTTATCCTGGTCACCGAACCAACGCCGTTTGGTCTAAATGATCTTAAGCTGGCCGTGGGCATGTTGCGAGAACTCGGCCTTCCCTACGGTGTAATAATTAACCGTTCGGATATCGGCGACAGTAGAACCGATGAGTATTGTCAACGGGAAGATATCGAAATCCTTGGGAAAATACCATATGATCGCCGAATTGCGGAATCGTACTCGCGGGGCGAAATGTTGTTTGGAGTCGATTCCGAATATGAAAGAAGTTTCCGCGGGTTGTACGCAAGCATTGTGAGAAGGATCAAAAATGACCGAATTAGTTATAGTCAGCGGTAAAGGTGGCACGGGCAAGACCAGTCTGGTGGGATCGCTCGCGGCCTTATCCCGAGAGAGTGTATTGGTCGACTGTGATGTAGATGCCGCCGATCTTCACCTAATATTGCAAAACAGATTGCAGCAATCATCTGATTTTATCGGCGGCAAGCGGGCTTCGATAAACGAAGAAAAATGCTTGAAATGCGGAATATGTACCGAATACTGTCGTTTTGACGCTATCAAGTATGAATTTTCTGCGGATTCGCCCTTTTCTGAAAGGTACGTAATCGATAAACATGCCTGTGATGGATGCGGCGTTTGCGTTCGTCACTGCCCCGAGGAAGCCATCGACTTCCAGGAAGTCACCAGCGGCGAGTGGTATCTGTCGGATACTCCATATGGCCCTTTGGTGCATGCGCGCCTGGGCCTGGCACAGGCCAATTCCGGCAAATTGGTTTCCCTTTTGCGTCAGCAGGCCAGGTCTTTGGCCGACGAGAAAGGGATGGATATTATAATTGTTGACGGCCCTCCCGGAATAGGCTGTCCCGTTATTGCCTCAATCACCGGGAGTAGCTACATTCTGATCGTCACCGAACCTTCCATGTCGGCCATACATGATATGGAACGACTGTTGCAGTTGACCAAACACTTCGGAATACCTACGGGTATATGTATAAATAAGGCGGATATTAATCCGGCGCTGACTTCTCACATTGAGTCCTTTGCAGCCAAACAGCAAATTAGGATTCTCGGGAAAATCCCCTTCGATCCGGCCGTAACCTCAGCTCAAATGGCTGGTACTAATATTATCGATCATCTGGCCGACGGCGCCTCCACCAATCTGAAACACCTGTGGGGCGAAATAAGGGAAGAACTAATGGAACACAGCGATAATCCGCTGCAGTTAAAGCAGGAAATCATCAAACCAGGAAAATAAATAGGGAGTCAAAACAATGAAAATCGCCATTCCGACATCTGATGGAATCTTATGTGCACATTTCGGCCATTGCCAGCAATTCGCAATTATCGATGTTAACCAAGACACGAAATCAATCAACAAGACGGAGATGTTAACCCCTCCCCCTCACGAACCGGGTGTGCTTCCGGCCTGGCTGAGCCAGATGGGATGTAAAATAATTATAGCCGGTGGTATGGGCGGTCGAGCTGTCGGTATGTTCCAGCAAAACGGCGTGGAAGTTGTGCTCGGGGCTCCGGGTGGGAAACCGGAGGAGATTGTTTCGGCTTACATGCAGGGTGAGTTGATTACCGGAGAAAATGTATGTGATCATTGATTTTCTCAGCGACCAGATGATGGCCCTGTCGGATCGTGAACAGGCGCAAAGCCTTGTTTGCATCACCGCCAGCCGGCAGGGTCTCGATTTATTTGTTCCTCTGGTTTTCCGTTAAAATCTGCTGCAATCCGATTCTAAGAAATCGATAAATATATGCGGCTCTAATCCTGTTGTCGTTCTAACGAGATTTGATGCGCTTTTGTGTTTTCCCTCTCAGGAAATGCCCCGGAAGTAGATATTCTCGGCCATTGTAATCGACGGTGATCATTTCCTCTGTGGCGAGCATGAGCTCGATTACGCCTGTTTCTGAAAAGTCCCGTTCAATAGCCGAGGCCTGTTCTTTTCGTAGTGGGTGGCGGGACCCGATTTCGAGAATGGCCTGACGAGCCTTGGCAAAGGCACCCGTGTCGAACCGACCTTCTTCCGGTGCGTCGGCCGCCACAGCCCCACCAATAATCTCCTGCGCCTTGAGGACAGTCTGCACATCCACCGGCTTAACCCATCTTTCCGCCGGCGGACGAATAGGGGTTAGTATATAGACCCTGTCAGGCTTAATCATGGCAACGGCCTGTCTCAGGCTTTGAAGTTCTTTTTCGGAATCATTCAAATCCTTGACCAGCATGATTTCGATCCAAATCTGTCCCGAATATTCCTGTCGGAAGTCTATCTGACCTTGCAGAATAGTATCATAATCGAGATGTCGATGGGGCCGGTCAATTCTTTTAAATATCTCCGCGTTACCAGCATCAAGGCTGGGTATGACCACATCGGCATTTTTTAGGTCATTTCGGACATCCGGCAAAGACATCAAAGAGCCATTGGTAATAACCGCCGTCGGGAGATGCAAATTATCCCTGGTATTTTGAATAAGCCAGCCCAGATCTTTATTTAATGTGGGTTCGCCATCGCCAACAAAAGTCACATAATCTATCCCTCCGGTCGATCCAGCGGATAATATTTCTGTTAGGATATCTTCCCTGGGATAAAAACTCGCTCGCTGTGTTCGCAAATCCGTTGTTCGCCCCAATTGGCAATAAGCACAGGTGTAAGAGCATGTTTTGGGTGGTATGGGACTGACTCCCAGAGATCGTCCCAGTCGGCGTGAAGGAACGGGCCCGTAAACGAACAAAATAATCCCCTTTGTTTTTTACCAGGTTGTTCCCGCAGCCGTCCGGTGCAAATTTGCCGGTTCATGTGACGCGGCGGCTATTGAGTTATTTTCATCGGCGACCATGATTTTGGGTCGGCGGGTCGGATGGCAGGTACCGCATTCATCCAGACCAGCCATATTTCGTTCGATGGCTTCCCGCTGGTGGCAGGTCACGCAGGTGCCGTGCATGGCGTATTTAAAACCAGCGGCCAGTGATAAGTTATGGCCGTCGTCGGGATTTCCGGACTTCCATATATCCTTGTCGTGACAGGTCAGGCATGATTTCGCATTATCGGCTCGTTTGGGTTGATCGGGCGAGTGGCATACGGTACAACTTTCGTTTTCCGGATGCAATCCGGTCAGCTTTTCCTGCTCGGCGGCGAATGTGAAGTGGTCGGTATGATCAAAGATCGATGTCGATTCAGTCATTCGACGATGACAACGTGAGCAAGGCGTGGAATTATCCTGAGGATAGGATATATGGTGACAGGCTATACAAGAACTGTCACCACCCATTCGTTTCTGATGTTCGACATGCGGAAAATCGGTCAGGACACTGCGGTGGTTTCCGTCAATGCGAAGCGTAGCACGGGCAGGATCGATACCTGACGATGGCAGGATGGCAGCCGTGGCCGGGTGCCCGGAGAGGGATGTAAAGGGCGGGTACATTATCACCCAGGCGAGGGGGAGCAGGAAGATGGCGATCAGGCTGACCCGATGGAGATTATCGCTTAAAGCTGTATTCCAGACGCGGGACAAAGTGTCGAAATCCGGTTGAAACAATCGGCGGAAGGTCTGTCTTTCTTTCCAGCGTTCATCGAATATACTGTAACATTCGACTACGTACAGGAGTACTAAACCGGCGGCGGCAACTACACCCAGGCCCAGAGCCCATTCGGCAAAAGAAGGCAGATAGACTGTTTGAGCATCATGGAAATAGCCGAAAATACCCACATCCATGCGGTTCAGGGCCAGCCCGGCGGCGGCTGAGAAGGAGGCGACTCCCAGGCCGACCGGGGATCGGCGAGTTTTGGGAATGACCACCAGAACGATAGGCAACACCGCAGTCATGACCAGTTCCAAGCCAAAAAGCCAGCTTTCCCAAGTGCTGGCCATCAGGGTCGGCCAGAGATCCAACCGCGTTAAATCGATGATCTTAAACAGAAAATAAAGACCCATAACTGAAGCTGCAATGGCCGCCAACTGCGACAGTGAGGGCATGGCCGGACCACGAACTATCTGAGGTTTTAAGCCATTAAGAGGTTTCGCTATAACACAGGTCTGCCCCATTATCCGGGCGCGCTCCGGTCCGAAAACCGGTTCCGGATCGTACCAGTGGGCATAGAGGATGCGCAACAGCACAACCATCATTATGCCACCCCCCATGGCCGATAGGATGAAAAACACGGGCAACATGGAGGAATACCAAAGTGGGTGCAGCCGGGTGGGAGTTACCAAAAACAGTGAACCGAGCGAAGAATGGTGTAAACTCGACAGTGAAATACCGGTAACGACGACTCCGAAGGCTATCCTATGCAACCAGCGAGTAATTTTCTCGGCCCGAAATCTTTCGAAAATAGTAGGCAATAATTCAATGGCCGTAACCGTGAAATAAAGCAGCACGCACCAGAATACTTCAAACAGGAATGAGTGTTCGTTCCACATGAAGATCGGATGCCAGAAGCGCTGGGGTAGGCCGATATCGAATAACAAGGCTGTGCAAGAACAACCGTAACCGAGAAAAGCCACCAGAATGGCTGGTTTCATATAGGGGCGGAATCGCTCCATGCGTAGGACATAAACGAGTAAGCCGACGGTGAAACCGCTGGTGGACAGAGCCACTCCGGCGACCATATTAAAAACTTTCCACAGTCCCCAGGGCATTGCATCCGATAAGTTGGTGGTCGCGCCCAGACCGTACCAGAGGCGAAAGACAGCCGCCACCAAACCGAAAAAAGCCACAGCCCAAAGAATATCCTTGATATGTCGTGTATTCTTTATCATCAGTCGTCTTCTCCCGGAACGTCCTGATTCCGTACCTGATGTTCATCCGCTCGCTGTTTCGCCAGCTGCATACGGCGTCGGATTATCCAATTTACTGCCAGTAATCCGACAGCCACGCCCCCACCGATAAAAGGTGTCTTTTCGATCAGCGGGATGGTCAGCGAAGGTATTCCCGCCTGTACTTGTTCCGTCCAGCCCAACTCCTGGAGATCGACATCCGATAAGTAGAGAACGGAAGTGCCCCCGAATTCACTTTCACCCCAAACATGCGGAATATACCGACCGGGCCGGCGGTTGATCGTTTGATGGGCCTGCTTCAGAAGCTGCTCTCGTTCGCCGAATATAATGGCCTGGTTGGGACAAGCCTCGACGCATGCCGGAAGCTGTCCCTGATGCAAGCGCTCCGCACACATGTCACATTTTCGGATCAGAGGATGAGTGGTATCCCACTGATAGCGGGGAATATGAAACGGACAGGCCAGCATACAGTAGCGACAACCGATACATTTTGCGGCATCATAGACGACCGGACCGTCCTTGGTTTTAGTCAGCCCGCCGACCAAACAGGCCGAGACACAGCTCGGCTCAACACAATGCATACAAGCTTTTCGGGCAAAACGACCGTCGTCGATTTTATTGATGGCGAGGAAACGGTTGCCGGATAACCCGTCGCGTCCGTTTAATCGATCGTCATCCACTTGCCGGCTATCTGGAGGATTGACTTCCATACAGGCGGCAACACAACGTTCACAACCGGTACATTTGGTTACATCAACAAGAATAGCATACATCAGACCCGGGCCTCCTCACCATATAAAGCCTCGGCCACCTGATCGCCCGCACCGGGTCGAAGCTGCCAATGCAGTTGTGAAATTCGATCAAAAAAGAACAGGACAATATGAGATAGCTTGGTAAAGGGAACGGCCATAAACAGCAGTTCCGCACTCAGGATGTGAACCAGCATCATGACCTGCCAGGGAAATGGATTGACATGGGGATGCGAGGCTAGATATCCGGATGCGAAAGGAACAAAGATCATGGCCAGGACGACATAGTCCATGAACATGCTCATGGATCTCAAACGTGGAATAAACAGACGACACCCGAACAACAACACAATACAGACTATCGTAAAGAGCGTCAGAGTATCGCCCACTTGCCGGCCGATTGCCGGTAGATTAATTCCACAAAAATCCTTCCAAAGAACAACGTGATCCATCAAAAAGAGAGGAACCGCGATTATCCCGATATGAAAAAGATAAGATGCGATTGAGAAAAAGCGCGTGCCAGGTATTAAATGCCGGATGGGAATCACCCAACTGGCGGCATCGACAGCGATTTTCCTCCAGGGAACATTCCGCAGCCGGCGCCCTTTTCGCAAAACCAAAGAATAAATCTGGATAATGGTAAGTCGGACGAGGCCGAGAATCATCACAAGCAGGGAAAACGCAAAAAGCGGTCCTCGGGCAAAGCTGATCCACTGTTCCACAAGTCTTTCCTTTCAAAATATAAACACATCTTTTCCGCCTCCGGGAGACCGACTACATCTCCATTAAGGCCGCTTCTTCCTTGCGTTGTTGCGTGCTTTTGGCGCCATCGATAACGATCGCCTTGAGAATCAGGTCATGCAGGCCCATGACTTTACAGGGCAAATCGTAATATTCCACCAGTTCCTTGAGTTGTTTTTTGCAGTTGGCGCAAGGGGCAATACAAATTTCCGCACCAGTTTGACGAAGCTGTTCAGCCTTTACTTTTCCACCGATTTCCATACGATAATCATGGATTTCATCCACTGAGACCAAACCACCACCGCCGCCGCAACAGTAATTGTTCCGGCCGTGAGGTTCCATTTCGACGAAATTTTTAACGAAGGATTTCAAGATCACGCGCGGTTGTTCGACAATCCAACCTGAGCGCGCGATATTGCATGGATCATGATAGGTCACTCGTTCGGTTATGATGTTTGGATCCAGAGTGATTTTGCCTTTCTCCAGACAATCCAGCGTGTATTCCATGAAATTCAACACGGTGCGGGTCTGTTTACCCCCGAAGACCGGAACGAAATCATGCGCGGATCGTGAGGCATGACCGCACTCGCCGATAAGGAGGGACTTGCCGCGCAATCGTTCCACCTCGGCCAGAAGTCGCTTGATGATATTTTCCAGATGCCAGTCACTGTAGAACAACCCGTAGTTGATCCCATCGTAGTTGCCGGTGCCTATTGTCCATTTATCCCAATCGCCGGCGGCATATAACACGGCTGCATTGCCCATTAATGTTTCCGGTTCCATCAGATAATCGCTGACTGCGCAGAAAAAGACATGCTCCCGGTCCATCTGATCGACCGGGAATTCGAGCTTGATTCCCAGGATATCGTTTATCTCCTCGGACAGGAAATCCAGTGTATCGAGAAGAGCCGCTTTGGGGACTTTCGATGTATTGTGGGTGGCGCCTTCAAGCTGTTCACGAACACTCACTTGCAACGCCTTGGGCACGATCCCGATCAAACTAAGCACATATCGTCCAAGGCGTGTCACCAAACCGTGATCGACACCCATGGGGCATTCCTGAGTACAACGGCGACAGGCGGTACAACGATAGAATAGTTCGAGCATCTCGTCGATAACATCGTCAGTCAACTCGAAACCTCCGGTAAATTTGGATTTAAGCCACCCGGTGATCGTAAAATACCTCTTATAGATATCAAGAAGTATGTTGGTTCGGTAACAGGGGATATCTTTCGGATCGCCGGTGGCGAGAAAAACCGGACAGGTAACCGCACAGCGGTTACATTTGGCATTTGACGTACAGTATGAATCCAGCAGCGGTTTGTAGTCCGTATATTTAAGAACCGCGGCGAACGCCTCAAGGAATCGCCCAACCCGGTTATCCTTGACCGGGTTCTCGATATAGTAGGAGTATTGTTGTTTAGCCGCATTACTCGCGTGCTTCGAATTAATCGTTTCTATTCTTGAATCCACAGCCATGCTTCCTTCCATTCGTATCACTCTGAATCAAGCTCCTTGCAAATGCCGTACCAATTGGATGCGACCGGCAATATTGATGCAAAAGGGAACCATCATTCACGGGTATCGCATGGGCTGAAAAATCATAGTGGCGCTTGTATTCGATTGCAATCATCGGACACTCTTATCATTCCTTATTTAACCATAAATTTAATCAGTCCTCTAACGCAGGCTGGAAGGCTGAGTGTTGCAGGTGTCGCAACATTGCGATGCAATGCAACGATCGTTGCAACGGTTTGTCGCATAAATCTGGTAGTATATTTTTTATTTTGCGGGATACAATATTGGATTGAACAAAAATTCAATTGGCTTAGGGAATCAAGCGCGTCGCACGACTATACCGAGCGACCGGGAAATCAATCCCGCGATTTTTTGCAGGAACTTCAAATATCGGCACAACAGTTGCGATAAGCTTTTCAGAATAGGAGATAATGACCGTGCAATATGCCATTCCATTATTGCGAAACCGGGTTTCGCCCCGTTGCACTATCGCTGACTCCGTGATGCTGGTAACTAACCAGCGCGGCCGGGCGAATTCTCATAAAGTTATCCCTCTTGAGAATGGAGCCTGGACGGGATTAATCAGGCTTTTGCTTGAAAACCAGGTCGATACTCTGGTTGCGGGTGGTATCGATCGAGAAACGCAACAGATGTTGATTTCTTATGGTTTGAGCATCGTCGATAATGTGGCTTGTTCGGCTGATGAAGTTTTGGAGGCGATCTCTCGTAACCGCCTTTGTCCCGGATACGGATTTGCCGCCGATACAACCAAACAGCAAAGCGTGCCCAAGGCGTCGATTAGCCCAACCGCTTCCGCCGAACCAGACTCCGATACATCCGACTCGGCTTGGTACAAGGACGGTGACCAACTGGTGCACTTTGACTGCCTCAAATGCAATAATCGAGTCTGTCTTCAGGGGAAACCCTGTTATCCAGGTGCGGAAAAATCATATCGCGAAACGGCTGGAATGAATCAGGGGTTACTGGAGGTTGCCCGAGATATTTCCTGTGAGGAGGATCGTCAGCTTTGCCGAGTGGCGGAACTGGTTTATTTCTGCCTGGGAATGAAATATAAACGGATCGGGGTAGCTTTTTGTCTTGATCTGCTTGAACCAACCGGTATTCTGACCGGATTATTACGGCGTTTTTTTGACGTTTTCCCGGTTTGCTGTAAGATAGGCGGAATATCCATAATCGATCCTACTGCGGAATCAACTAATTTGCAGCTGGACGCGGCCTTACCGAATGTGGCCTGCAATCCCGCCGGACAGGCGAAAGTTCTCAACAGTCTCAAAACCGACCTGAATGTTATTGTCGGATTATGCATGGGTGTTGACTGCCTGTTTTCAAAATCAAGCCGGGCGCCGGTAACGACGCTGTTCGTAAAAGACAAATCCTTGGCCAACAATCCCATCGGAGCCGTTTACTCCGATTACTACATAAATGAAGTGACTCGGACTTCGGCATCGGAAAATGTTTAGACTATTAGAAGGAGGAAAATACAGATGACAATGCAAAGCATTTATGCCGTGGGCTTTTGCGCCCATTACTCACAACCTGGAGATTGGGCCTTTGATTACGCGTTGAGACTTTCGCAAAATAACGGGTTACAGCTGAATGTGTTTCATTTTCTCACCAATCCGTATATTCCCGGGGATACAACCGGCAAAAATATCTCTGCTGGTGAACGAAAGCAATTGGTAATCGATCGGGAGCGAGAATTAAGGATGTACTATGACAAGCGCTCCGGAGATTTTCTCGATGTCGGCTTTCGCCTGTGTGAGGACAATGAGTGGACGGAGCTTCATCGCTGCCTGTTGGTCAGAGAATTCCAGGTACTGGTCTTGCCCAACATTTCGCCCGGAGCCGTTTTTGCCGGCCGACCGATCAATGAATTCGCCGATAGTTTTGTCTCTCCGGTTGTTCTGGTAGGACCGGACAGATCGGATCAGTTGAGACTCAACAGCCGAGCCGCTTTGATTGCCGACCGGTTGGAGCTATCGGATTGCAGTTGGGAAAAAATAACGACCGCGACCGGGTAAGCTTGCCCATGTTTGTTCAGCTTGGAGTAAATAATCACCAATATCAATTCAAAGCTGACCGTGTTAAGATAAGAAAGAGTTTTGCATTTCGTGTGCCGAAGAATATATTGCCTCGGTATAGAAATGCCGAGGACCAGAGATGTGTGAGAAACTCAGTGAGCTAATTTTCAATAATATCAGCGACGGCATCTTTACCGTCGATGAAAACTGCCGGATAACCTCGTTTAACCGCGCTGCCGAAAAAATAACGGGTTTTAAGGTGGATGAGGCCATTGGCAAACACTGTTTTGATGTCTTTCGCACCGAAATCTGTCATAAACAGTGTGCTCTCAAGGACACCCTGCGGCGTCACGATCCGATCGAAAATGCCCGAGTAACAATTATAACTCGTGATGGACACGAGGTGCGTATCAGCGTGACGACCACACTGCTCAAAGATGAAAAGGATAATATAGTCGGAGCGGTGGAGTTCTTCCGCGATATTTCCGAAGTGGAACATCTACGAAACAGCTTGGGGCAGAAAAAGGCTCTCAGTGAAATAATAAGTGTCAGTCAGGCTATACAGGAAATTATATCTACTCTACCCGATATCGCCGAATCGGAGTGTAACGTCTTGATTCTCGGTCCCAGCGGTTCGGGTAAAGAGCTGTTTGCTCAGGTTATCCATAATCTCAGCCCCCGCCGTTACGGCCCGTACATCAAGCTTAACTGCGCAGCCCTCCCGGCGGCATTACTCGAATCGGAGCTTTTTGGCTATACCAAAGGCGCTTTTACCGATGCCAAACGGGATAAGCCGGGCCAATTCAGCCTGGCTAATGATGGCACTCTGTTGCTCGATGAAATCGGTGACATGGATGTTTCCCTACAGGTGAAACTTCTGCGAGTCCTCAATAACGGTGAGTATTTGCCCCTCGGCTCGGCCAAAACCCTGCATACCAACGCCCGAATCATCGCCACGACTAATGCCGATTTGCAGAGTCTTATCGCCAACGGTCACTTCCGAGAGGATCTTTTCTATCGATTGAATGTCGTGGAGATTCAGATACCTCCGCTTAGAGAGCGCCCGGAGGACATTCCCTTATTGGTGCACCACTATTTAAAGATATTTCAGAAAAAAAGCCGCAAAACCATTACAAGAATGTCTTCGGATGCGATGGCTTTGTTTAGAAAATGCCCCTTTACAGGCAATGTACGCGAGCTTGAGAACGCTATCGAACATGCGTTTGTTATGTGCCACGGAGATGAAATACTCGTCGAGCATCTACCTCAACACATTATTGCCCGTGGCTCTATGACAACGTCGCCATCCAGATCTTCTCAGGGAGATAAGGAAATGATACTGGAAGCGCTGGAGCGACATCAAGGGAATAAGAGCCGAGCCGCGGCTGACCTGGGCATGCATAGATCGACTCTATGGCGCAAACTTAAGACTCTGGGTATCGAAATTTAGCCGTTAGAGGATTATACTGATATCTTCTATAAACTGCTTCATTGGGAATGACGCTTTGGGAGGTCTGCCGCCGACTGTCTTCCGACAACAAAAAACAGCCAAAATCTCTACTTATGAATTGTCCACTTGACAGGGAAGCTTACGGCACAAGTCTATTAAAGAAGGAGCATGATCGCATCAGATCCAGACTCAGTAGACTTTATGACTGTAAATTTGATGACGATATTGATAAAGATGTATTTGCATTGAAGGAGGAAAAGTATAAGCATCAACTCTTCGATATAAAGGAGCAGTTGGAGAATGCGAAGATCATCAATCCAAATTGTATTGATGATGCAAAACGAATCCTCGAACTTTCTAAGCGATTGTATTCTTTATATTTAAAGGCAGACTATGAGGAAAAGGCCCAGATCGCAAAACTTATAGCTTCGAACAATACTCTGACCGACCAAACTCTTTGTCCCACATACAGAAAGCCCTTCGTCTTTCTTGACAAAGGGCTCTCTCGTACATCATGGCTCCCCTGGCTGGACGTTATTAGAACTTTTGGGCCTGTGATTCAATACCTGCACCGGGTCGCATGACTACTCATTAAACATTTATGGTACTCTCCAAAGCCAAGGAACGCAAAATGGATGCCAGAAATACCGCCAGCGGAGTGTATCTATACCGTTTGGTTACAAGTGCAGAAACAAGAATCAAAAAGATGCTGTTGCTAAAATGAACCGGCACTGCCCGTACGGCCTATAAAACTCTCAGCGAATCAGGAGGATTAACGGGGAAAGTCACGGCATATTTTGAAGGCGGGCCAATCGTTTGCGGGCATCTTCGATTTCGGGTAAATTCGAATCGGCATTTTCCCAATAACTTAAAAATATCGTGTATTGTTCTATGGCCTTGTCATTCCAGCGCGAATCCTCATAGGCCAGTCCCATGTAATAATGCATCTTGACGAACCAGATACCCCAGCAAAGACGCCACAGGCTATAAACGGTAACTTGCTCCTCATACTTGACCACGGCATCACTTAACCTGCCCGCCTGCTGGTATGCTCGACCCAACATGAAATGAACAGGAAATTCAATGGTTTCGACTGTGATTTTTTCAAAAGCATTCACCGCCTCTTCGGGCCTGCCCTCGGCAAAGGCGATGGCTCCCGTGGCATACCAGTACGGATCAAGACTTCGTCCAATCTGCTTCAACTCACTCTTCAACTCATCAGCCAATTGCCTGGCTTGCTCAAATCGACCTGCTTCGGCCAATATCTGAATATAATAATTACGATACCCAATACTATCGCTCGGGCGACCTTTTCGGAATTTATCAATACATAATTCAGTTTCACTTAAGGCCTTATCGAAAGCTTCTAACTCCACATAAATCCGCGCTCGCTGGAAATGCTTGACAGACTGAGATACAAAGTTGTTAGCCATGCTATCGTCGGCAATATATTGATCAAATAAATCGAGAGCCTTATTAAATTCAGCACGGTGAACGGGCTGAATGCCAAGATTATAGCGAGCGTTGGCCTGAAGATACGGATTATCGGTCTCAGCCAATACGCGAAAGCAACTGTCGGCCTTATCAAATTCGCGTTTATACAGGAAGAGATTCCCCAGTTTTTGCAGGGATGACCAGAAATCAGGTTTTATGCTCAAGGCTTGTTTATATGAATCTATGCCTTTATCCAGACGGCCAAAGGCAGAGTAGATATCGCCCCGGGAGTCATATGGATTGGGCTCTTCCGGAGCCAATGTAACATACTTGTCAACAGCCAGAATAGCGTTTTCCAGATCGCCTATATAACTGTAAAAATAGGCGAGTTTATTATAAGCCGTTTTATAAAGCGGATCGATTTCGATAGCTCGTTTGAGGTGCCCGATGGCTTCATCATAGTTGCGCCGAATGATCTTGTATTGCGCTAACTGAAAATGGGCGGTTTTCTCCTCAGGAAACTCCTTCAACGCCTCTTCCAATTGACTAATCGCTTCATCTCTATCACCGGCCACAGAGGCTGACAAACTGTTGATATAATAACGTTCCCGACGAGTCACCTTGCCAGCATACTCGACTGCTTGGCCCAAATATATTCGATCCTCCATGCGGGCCAGATGGTAATAAGCCATGGCAAAAGTCGAATCATATTCGATCGCCTTGTGAAAACTTTGCCGAGCCTCGGCAATGTAATATTTGGAGTGGAGATCAAGACCCTCAATATAATATAAATAGGCTGTGGGCGAATTGGTCGTCACTTCGGCCACTCGACGATCCGGTTCCTGTTGAGCTTCCTGTGGAAGTGACAGATCGCCTTTGATGCCCTTTGTCAACCGATCCACCATCGCAAAGATATCATCGGTCTTTTCCCCGCTGAAACGCCGCGAAGCGAGGACGTCACCGCTGGCAACATCCACGAGTTGAGTGGTTATAACGAAGATCGGTTCGATCTGAAGAATACATCCCATAAGCATCCACTTGGCATTTGTCTGTTGCGCAACTTGCGTGGCTGTATTTTCATCGACGGTCTTTATGGAATCGCGTCCAATCAATCTCAGGATATCATGAATTCGCTGGCTGGAGGTAACCTGCATGTATCTGGAATCGGATAAGTCGGTAATCAGAAGATTGGCGGCTATTTCACCTCGCCGGTGAGTATTCTCCGGGTCGGTCAAATCATCAAAGTACATAATCGCCAGCCGATTTCCGGCGACCGCCTCGAGATTGGGATCTATTTGAATATGCCACGGTTTCAGAATCAATGCCAGAAGAACAACAGCAACAACCACAAAGGCCGGAGCAAACGAACGTTTCCACCAGGAGACTGTGGCCGATTGATCTGATTCTTCGGAGTCAAGCGCACAGGCCGCTTCCTGCAAATCCGGATCATAGCGAAGCAGGCGGGCCGGTTCGAGAAAGCTTCGAGTCCTGGCCAGACAGGATTCGCACTCCATAAGATGAAGTTCCAGCTCTTCCCGATCAGGCTCAGAGAGCAAACCCAGCTCATAAGCATGCAGGAGGTTTTCAAACCGCTTATCGCGACAGCCGTCCATTTATGTTATATCCCCTTTCTCAAGACATAACTCCAGCAGAGACCGAGCCCGGGATAAAATCGAATATAGATTACTCGACCGCACGTCCATCTTATTACAGATTTCTTCCGTCTGATATCCCTGATAACGAAGATTGAGGATCCGGGCGTAACGTCGATTAACCCGGCCCAGTTTTTGAAAACAATCTATCAACCTCCTTTTTAGTTCTGGATCGGGCCGATGATTTGTCATCGCGGCTGAGGACTCGCTTTCGGGCAACCGGCTGGTTCTTTGGCTTCTTTTCTTTTTTGTCTGCAAATAGGCCAGTATCCGATTATTCAAGACCCGGTAAGCCCAAGCGGCAAAGCTGATTTCAATGGTTATGCCGGCGTATTCGCGGGCGATGGCCATAAGAGCATCCTGTACAATCTCCTCACCATCCATCTCGTTCTGTATTCTCAGGCGCACAAAAGTGCGAAATCTTGCAGATAAACCGTCAAAAAGTTGGTCCCGAGAAGCCTGGTCCCCATTGCGGGCGATTTTGTACAGAGTATTTATATCCAAATCGGCTACCATATCTGCTATCAATTCTCATTGAATATATGCCGTCAGGTCGCAATTGGCAAACAAATCCCTCCCTTATGCATCATTGGACGTTTACCGGGCAGTTATTATCCGATTTTTTCCGCTTGCATTGCAAGAAATCAACGATTGAGCCACCTCAATGGTTGCACCGCCGGCAATTACTGAGGATAAAATCGAGGAGGTTCCATGCACAGACTATTACTGCTAATCTTCACTATTGTGTTTTTGACAGTTGATTCCAATGCACAGGACATGATCACTAGACCCGAATGCGTTGACTACGACTCGGTGAACAGCCGCTATCTTGTATCCTGTTGGTCGGCCGGCAGAATAATAGCCATCGATTCCAACAGCGAACAAAGCATCTTCTGGTCAACATCAAGTCAACAACAGGTTTTAAGCAACACAATCAGCGGAAGCACTTTTTATGTTTCCAACAGATTTCAACCCGGCTATGTGGCTGGAGTCGATCTGGCCACCGGGGATGAGCTTTTTAACATCCCCATTATCGGATCAGCTCAATTGGACGGCATGGCCGCGGACACATCGGGGTTTCTCTATGTCATAGATAACGGACCAGGTAGAAGACACCTTTTCCGGATTGATCTGAGTGATAATTCTTATATTGAGTATATCAGTTCCGGACTGGCCGACCGTCCTCAGGATATTATCCATGATCCTGAACACAATCGTTTGCTTGTAGTAGGGTATACGGAAAATGCTCCGATACAGGCTATCAGCTTGCCCGATGGAAAAATCACAACTCTGGTAACTACACCTATGGGATTCTTCGATGGTATTGCAATAGATAATTACGGTAATCTGTATGTTTCATCTTACAGTGAAGGAGCAGTTTATCGTTATGATCGAACTCTCACAAATCCGCCCAAGTTAATCGCTGATGGTTTCAACGGATCAGCCAATATCGACTATGACTGTGTCAATGATATTTTGGCTGTACCGGAATTTAATGGAAACAATGTTGAGTTGATACCGATCCTCGGCGGGCCACAATTAGGAGGTACTGAATTTTCCGACGATCTGTATGGTGATGGCGACGGTTATATGGAGAGTGGCGAAACAATAGAACTGACGGTCAGCATTGCCAACAACAGCAGGGATTTGATCACCGACCTAACCGTCACTCTCTTTTGTGAAGATGCCTCGTTTCATATTGTCAATGAAACCGTAAATTGGGAAGATGTGACCGCAGAAGATACGGTCAATAATGGCGGAAGTCCTATGATCATTGAAATACCGGCCGACTATCCGGTCCTCAAGTCCAAATTCTATCTTGAGGCGACATGGAACAATGTTCATGGGCTCCAGGTCGACACCCTGATAATTCGACAGATAATTGGTAAAGTTGCCATGCTTATAATTGATGATGACGACGGCGATGACATCGATTTCTATTACCGGGAAACACTTGACAATCTTTGCATTCCCTATGATCATTGGGATGCCTCAACACTGGTTCCCGATTCAACAGATTTGAATCTTTATGAAATTGTTGTCTGGCTGACAGGAGATTTCCGCATGTGGCCGATGACAACGGATAAAATCACTGCCATGAAGGGCTTTATGGATGGCGGCGGTAAACTATTTCTCACCGGGCAACGAATCTCCAGTCAGCTTAACGGCCTCGATCCGGATTTCCTGCACAATTATTTGAAGGTCAACCATGTCAGTAGTGGAGTAGTGGCAACTCTGGTCGGGCAAACCGGCGGTCAGCTATTCGCCCCGGATGATTTGATAAACATATTGGGTGACGGTGGAGCCAACAACCAGACTTCCTGCGATCAAATTGCCGCTATCAATGGTAGTATTGCCGAGTTCAATTATTATGGCTCGGCCGATCAGGGAGCGGTGTCTTATAGCGGAGATTATCAAATGGTTTTCTTCTCCTTCGGGTTTGAAGCTATTGTCAATGGCGACAGTCCTCGGCTGGAGCGGGAGGAAGTGTTAGGCAGAATTCTCGATTTTTTCGGCTATTCGATGTCGGCAAGCTCGATGAATCTATCCGTATCGCCAGGTGAGGCTATGCATCTGGTAGACCACACTCCTGAAATCGGATGGGCGCACGCCACTCCTGATTATGTCCAACAGGAATATCGTGTTCAAGTTGGCACCGATAATGAATGGAGTACTATCGAGATGTGGGATTACGGTCCGATGACAAGCACCGAAACGAATGCGGTCTATGACGGATTGGAACTTCTTGATGGTCAATCCTATTATTTTAGAATCATGGTTTCGGATGGATCGGCCTGGTCAATTTGGTATTATGGTCGAATGCGGATGAATTCGTTACCAACAGCCCCGACCGATTTGAGTCCAGATGGCATGGTGGAGATGCCCGATGGCGCCCCGCTAATGGCCAACAACAATGCTTCGGATGTTGAGGGTGACGCGCTGACCTATTCTTACGAGGTTTATAATGATGTTCTACTGACATCTTTGGCAGCAAGTGCGTCAGATCAGCCGGAGGGATCGGGCGCTCAATCCACGTGGATAATCGACCCGGCGGTCGAACCGGGAGAGGAATACTATTGGCGGGTGCGAGCCGAGGATGGCTATGAATCTGGCGCCTGGAGTTTGACGGCATCGTTTTCGGTCAAAGCCACATACATCGACGGCGATGCTAACGGTGATGAAGTTATTAATGTCGGCGACGCCGTGGCATTGATCAACTACGTTTTCAAAGGTGGACCGGCGCCCTACCCGCTTGAGGCCGGTGATGCCGATTGCAATGAAGCCGTCAATGTCGGTGACGCCGTATATTTGATTAACTTTGTATTCAAAGGCGGCCCTGAACCAGGAGCCGACTGCTTGTAAGTTGTCAGTCTCCAAATAAAGACGACAGACAACTGCAGTTCTTCCCCGGCAGTATGGATCCGCCCCGGCCGACGCAAAGTATGACAGCGGTCATCGGCTGCGGGCGGTTTTTATCCGGTTCAGCGTCAAGTTTCAGGCAAGCGCGATTATAATAGCCAACTGTAAATTTGATATTGATTTCGCTAATCCGCCGCCAGTTGGCAGGTTACACCAGTAAATCTGATCGTTTGACGCCCGGAGAGGAATGCTCTTGAATTATAGCGTTCGAACTGGGGTAAAAAAAGCTCCCCCGGCTGGACTCGAACCAACGACCCGCTGATTAACAGTCAGCTGCTCTACCACTGAGCTACAGGGGAGTATGTCTTTTTTATGTCATTTTCCCGAAACCATCTGGTCTCAGAGTTTTCCAATATAACACCAACCCGCGATTTGTCAAGCAACAAAACTCTTCATTTTATAGGTCAATCGTTCCGTGACTTAAGCCGATCTCGACCCCACACCAAACAGTACGGAATATTTTTCGGTTCAGCCATCCCAATAACCCCTGCCCCTGTAATTAATGCCAAACCGGCAGTTCATATCGTTGCCATATAAGCGGATAGCGCAGCCATGCAGATTCTCCCTGTTCGCCCAGATCATCTTTTTCAGCCCAAGATAACATCCGTTTACTAAGGTATTTTGTGTTGCCAACCGACCCCAGAATCCCTATCTTACCTTAAGTGCCGAATCAAATTTCCGGCTCCATTCAGGCGGGGCTGATAGTATTATTTACATCCTTAGGAAGTCATAAAAGGTTGATGGAAATGCTTCTCAAACAGCTGTCAACCGGATATTGAGGATTCTATGTCCTGTACGCGAAGAGATTTTAACAGGAAGATGATTGGTCTTCTTGCCGGATGCGCCGCTTCAGGGTCCTTGGTCTCGACTCTCGGATGTGCGGCAGGGAAAAAGCTGAGCCCGGCTTCTGCCCCCGGGCGAGTACTTGCTGATCTGCATGTCCATTCCCTGATCAATGAATGGAATCGGACAACTCCCATGGGCGTTCGATATCCGGGTTTGTTGAAACTGGTTGAAAAGTTCGCCAATAAAACCGGCATGAACTGGGAAAACTGTCATGGGGCCGGAGTCGATTTAATCTGTGTGGCTCATTTCAATGTTTTCGATGAATGGCTGTCTATGCCGACCGACCCTAATCCGGAAGCTCCGGCACATACTCTGCAAATGATGAATCAACTCGAAGAAATACTCAACGACGAAGCCGAACCGTATGCCCGTTTGGCCAGAAATTCTTTCGAACTGGATGACATGCTGAACATTCCCAAGGCCGATCCTCGGTTTCGAACCGCCGTAGTCCATACCGTCGAAGGCGGCCATGCCCTGGGCGGAAGCTTGGAACCAGTGGCCATATTGGCTGAACGAGGAGTTGCCATTATCACTGTGACCCACTTCTTTAACAAGGGTATCGCCTCCGCCGCCAACGCCTTTCCGTTTTTCCCCGATGCGGGAGCTCGACCCGCCAATCAGGGACTAAGCGAGTTCGGCCGCAAGGTTATCAGGGAAATGGAAAAACACGGTATCATCGTTGATCTCATCCATGCCGAACCGACAGCTGTCGGAGAGATCCTGGCCTATGCCAAAGAACCGGTGATTGCCACCCACAGTTCTGCCCGAACACTTGGCGATCATCCCTATTCTCTATATGATGAACATATAAAACAAATTTCCAATGATGGCGGTATAATCGGTGTCATAATCGACCCCTACCTCCTATCCAATTACGCCGACCTGCACCAAGCGGAAAAGGAGGCAACCCTGGCCGATGTCGTTCGCACCGTTCGATATATGGTAAAACTCTGCGGAACGCATAAAAGCATCGCTATCGGAAGTGATTTCGGCGGATTTATCACCGGCCCGACGGATATGCTCCGCCTTGAGCAGGTTAGTCACCTTCGAAAATTGTTGATTCGGGAATTCGGCAGTGTAGAGCTTGTTGAGGATATTCTGGCCAACAATGCCATCAATTTCCTCAAGGACCACTGGGGGCGGGGAGGTGAGCGGTGAGACTCTTCTTGATCAATCTGCTGATTTTCATTTCCTGTGGATTTTTTTCCGCTGATGTGCTGGCCTGGGATGTCGATGAACATCGGCGCCTGGGTGACAGTGTTTTTAATACGGTCATGAAGGAGATCGCCAACTTCTCCGGTGATATAATTAATTTTCCGGTCACTACAGGCGGCCCGATTGGAATTCCCAAATATCTTTGCCGGGACCGAACCTTTGGCGATATATGCGCCCTGTTCGCCCGCGATGATTTCCGCAGTGATCGTTTCCATGATCGCGGTCGGTCGATAGCCGGACAATTGCGGACGTTGACAAGAGAGCAAATCGATTCTTCCTGGAATGCCCTGGCTGATAAAATCCAAAGCGATATTCCCCTTTTCGCAGGCGACAGCATACTCTGCCCAATTGAATTCCGAACCCAAAACGTTATCAGCGCCTACCTGATCCGGCACCTGATGGCCATGCGGTTGATCCAGATGGCCGCGAAAACAAATTGTTCGACGGCGCTATTATCCGACGCTTTGATTATGGAGGCCTCGGCTCAGGGATATCTGGCCGATGCCTTTTCCTCCGGCCATATGCTGGTTCCGATGGAAGACATTCTGTCACCTTTCCACGGTCGGAACAACATCGAAGCTCATCATTATCACCGGCATCAAGGTGTCTATGTGCTAAACTCGCGCGGCGATCAATGGCAAACTTTCGGTGATGAATTAATGCACTGGTCATCGACAACCTATCAACCCGTTTTTGAGGCCTGTCGAAGTTCGCTAAACGAAGTACTGGCCGTTTTCTACTATTCCTCCGGAAACTCTCTGCCTGACGCCCTAAAAAGATGGCTGCCTTCGGCTACCGCGGGATTTCAGCCCGAGCGGGCGATTGCGAGATGGCTGGAACATCACGGCGGTGGCGTCTATTACGCCGATCTGCGCCTGCCGACGCTTTTACTTTTGCCGATGCCGATTTCGGCAAGCTGGAGTTTTCGCACCGAAAATAAAGACGAATATGACATTTACCGGCGGCATCACTATCCCCAACTTCGCGAAACCGGCTATCATGATCCCGACCTGACCGATATCGACATCGAGTTCCTCTATCCCATGGCCGACGTCCCGGAATGGATGATCCCCAAGCCGCTAAGGGGTATAACTCCCACCGGCCCCTATACGCTGATTACCACCCACCCCGACTGGGCCTCGGTCCGCTGGGTGCAAAATCGTTATGCACCACCGAGCTATAAAGGTCTTCTGGTGCGAAGCGGGTTACAGCTCGTTTCCGCCGGAAACGGCTCGCATGCCGGCGGGAGTATAGGGCTTGGTTATGGAATTTGGGATGATTTGATATTATTCCAAAACGTGTCGATAGATGCTGTTTTCATGCCCTCACTGCATGAAGCCGAAAGAACCGTGCTGACGATTACCGGCGGCGGCGGACTGACTTGTCCCCTGACCGACCGGATCAAGGCGTTTCGGTTCGACGGTGGGCTGGCTCTGGGAACAAACTCCGATTATGGAAAAAGTGGAGCCTTAATTGCTCTAGGCATTGATAGCCAGGTTCATCATCTGAAATTCACTAACGCCGGTATCGCCTTTCGCCTGAAATATCAATGGCTGTTTCTGGAACAGACATTTCACGGTCCGGCAATGGAGTTAATTTTCCAATAACGAAGTCAAATCTGATTTTGCCAAGGGCGAGTACATTTTAATCTATCGGCAGGCGAACGGTGATTTCGGTGCCTTTCCCCTCTTCGCTGACCATATCGATTTGCCCTTTATGACTCTCGATTATCCGGTAACAAATCGCCAAACCCAATCCGGTTCCAACTCCAACCCCCTTGGTAGTAAATCCAGGATCGTATATGCGACTTTGAATTTGAGGTGACATTCCTCTTCCGTTATCGGCAAAACGAATCACTGCCCAATTTTCCTCGCAGGCCGTCGAAACAGATACCGTCCCTTCGATTTCAATCGCCTCCACCGCGTTTATCAACAGGTTCATAAACACCTGATTAATCTGGTTAGGATGACAGCGAATTGCCGGTAAAGCGGCAAAATCCTTTTCGATTTTAATCCTTTTTGTCTTTTCCCGGGGAAGGATAGTCAGAGCGCTTTCGATGCCCTCATGTATATCCACTTCCTTGAGTTCAGCTTCATCCAACCTGGCAAAATTACGCAAGGCGGTGACGATGACATCAATTCGGTCGGAAGCAGACTGAGTGACTCGATTCAAATCTTCCAGTGTTATCAGGGTCCGGTTGAGTCTTTCGGTTGTGGCTTCATCCGCTTTATTTTCAGCCAGGGTTGAACGAATCACTTTGACCGCCCGCGAGGTGACATCGGTATTGGAATTAATCGCTCCCAAAGGTGTATTCAACTCATGCGCAACACCGGCCACCAGATTGCCCAGCGACGCCAGTTGCGCCGATTGTACCAATTGAGCCTGCGTTTCCCATAGTTCCCGATTGGTGCTTTCCAGCTCAGCGGCAAATTTACGAACTTTTTCCTCGGCCACAACCTGATCGGTCACATCTCGCACGGCGCCGACAGTCACTCTTTCGTTTTCATCGTACGTATATAACTTCATGTCGCAAATACGCGGATCGGACCAGAGACGAGTGCGGGCCTTGAATTTGTATTGCATCGGGGCCGCCTCGCCCTTCATGCGAGCTATGTGATAACCGGCTATCCGGTTGACGTCTTCCGGAGCGACTATTTCATGAAATTGCATCCGATATAACTCTTCGGCAGGAATACCCAGCAGGTTTTCCATCATCGGATTGACCATTTCGAAATGGCCGGATTCATTATCCAAAACGAAAATGGCGTCGGTGGCATTGTCGAACAGCGACCGGTACTTTTCCTCCGACTCAGCCGCATGCTCGCGCAACTCCTCGGCGCTTTTTCTAGCCCGATACTGTTTGTAACGGCCGCTGTATAAAAGAGCGTTGATACCGGTGCAAATCAGTGTGGTCAGAAGCAGATAAATTGGTTTCTGGGGAGTCAGAGCTGACAGTGAATCAGGATGTAAAATGTAGACCTGAAATACAAAGCTCAGGGATATCGACAGGCATAGAAGTAGTGTCTGACCAACACGGTAAGGGATAGTCACGGAGACCAGCATAATCAGCGTCAGGTAAGCCGGCGAAAAGGAAATATCTCCCCGGGCAATGTCATCATAAGTAGCGGCGACGCTTGCGGCCACAAGCAATAGAGCCACCAGCAAACGTCCGGTTGACAGACGGCCGGATCGGCCCGACCAGATCAGACAAGCAATGCCCATCAGGAGAATTAACAGTTTGTCCCATACCACTGTGATCTCAACTGCGGGGTCGCTCCCGTAATGCCAGGAAAGCTGTTTACCGAATAGAAGAGGCAACAGTATTATTAGCAGCGCTCCAATAATACCGATAATTCCGGCTACTGCCGTACCGCTTTTGTTTATTGATAAAAGCTCATCAACAAATCCTGGATCATCCTCGGCCCCAAAAGGCACTCGATGCCACCCGCACGGGCGACGATTAAAAAACGATTTCTTGTCACTATCCATAACAGTGGCTCTCATTGATGCACATAGAATAAGTTGAGACAATGGTTGATATGGGGAAATATAGAATGTGGTTTGTATCTTGTCAAGCTGCTTCACGGGGCGGCCCGAAGGCCGACCCCGTGAGAAGGAAACTATCAGGATTTAAATTTAAAGGCGGCAGTGTACCCGAAAATGAGGAAGCGTGACTCGGACAACCGGCGGACGTTTGATTTTCACTATGCGAGAGTATTTTTTACTGTAGATGGGCCGAGTGAAATCCATCAAGCGTCCGTTTTTATAGATCATGGTTTCAATTTTGCGATGCCGCCCATTTGTGCTCCAGCGAGTCCATTCACCGTGTCTGCGTCCATGGCGATATTCGCCCCTGAGAATGACCTTGCCGTCAAGCTTTTCCACATATAAACCATGTTTAACTGCCACACCTCGATCGGTCCGATATTCCTGCCATTTGATCAGATGACCGGAGCCTATCCGTTGGGTCTTCCTGACCGTAATAACACGGGCGGAGACAGATGACGCCGCCACCATCATAATCAGAGTCAGAACCGTAAAAATCGCCAACTTTTTCATCTTTCAACTCCTTGTTTTATAGTTTCTGACAGGCTAATAATCAAAATTTATGCCGGAACGGCTATAAGCCTAATTACCAACAAGTTAGCCGAGGGGCAGCAGACAAAACTATTGAAGAACCGCCCAATTTGTGATACTCGAACACAAAAACAGGGCATGTTTTCGTACCCGGCAGTACAGTGTATATTATTAAGAATGGCAAAATAAACCTGTATCCCCTTTTTCAGGCATTTCATTTGCAGACTTGACCTGTGGACATTTAGTGTTATACTTAATGTACAGGCGGCCATAGATATAGAAAGGTGGTTTGCCTGTGAATAGCTGTTGCCTAACCGAATCTATGACCGGAGTTTCAGTATAGTGGAAATCCGATTCATAAATAATACCCTTTGGAACAGGTTTGGCGTCTCAATATGCAGATTCCGGATCGGCCTAATTGCGGTATTTTTCATGATAATTGCGGTCATAACTGCATCTCCGGCTTATCCCCAAGGTTCGATTTTCGGTTCGGTAACCAATTCCGATGCTTCTATACCGGACTCGAGTGCATTCAGTTTCTTTGGATATTTGGATGACACCGACGAGGAAATTAGTATTGAGAGTTCCATCGGAGCCGGTTATAATGAGGGCAACTGGTATGACGATTTCCAGAATTACCTGACCGAAGCACCCGGTAACCCCTACGATTATCATTTCTACAACAGCGATAACGGTGAAGGGTATATTTTATCCGGTCTGATTCCGAACAATTCATTTCAGCAGGAAGATATCGTTTTGGCGCAGGTTTCCTGGCCGGCCAAACCGGGTGGACTTGATGGTCGCACCATATCCTCCGGCAAAACCGTTGTTTTCTGGGATGAAACTCCGGGTTTGGCCTGTCACGTTTTCAGGCGACCGTCCACTTCCAATGGCTCATTCTTTCGTAAAGATGATACTGCCGGATCGCTTTTGAACCTGGGAGTAAGCGATAGTTTCTATATCGATTCCATGATTGATAGTCCCGTTAG
The DNA here is from genome assembly GCA_024231695.1 of FCB group bacterium. Classification (GTDB taxonomy): domain Bacteria; phylum Zixibacteria; class MSB-5A5; order GN15; family JAAZOE01; genus JAAEQF01. The sequence goes on along the minus strand of JAAEQF010000146.1, from coordinate 3,698 downwards.
CTTTAATTATCTGATTATAGCCGAAGATTCTTCGGGCAACCTAAGCCCTCATTCAGATATTATCGAAATAAATAGCGCTGCCGTTGACGCTCCTGTCATCACTGCCGTGTATCCATCCGAGGGGCATATGTCGGGCGGCACTGAAGTGAGAATTCTGGGAGTCGGATTTGACAACGCGGGAGTTGTCGCCACTATCGGCGGGATCGCGCTCAATTCAGTAACAGTGATAACTCCTTTCGAGATAACCGGCATAACCCCTCCCGGATCGCCCGGCCCGATAGATATTATCGTGACCAATATCGCGTCCACCCTGCCTTCTGAACCGCTAATCGACGGCTTTAACTATCTGTCCAATCAACCGCCCGTACTTGATCTCCTCGGCCATCAAACGGTACCCGAAGGAGGCCATCTGAGTCTGCCCATATCAGCCTCCGATCCGGATGGAGTTATCCCGGAAATTTCTGCGTCAAATATCCCACTCAACGCCTCGATGACAGACAATGGTGACGGTACCGGCCAGTTTACTTTTGATCCCGATTACACTCAGGCGGGCTATTATTCAATTTCATTTTATGCCACCGATGGTATTGACGCCGATTCCGAAGTAGTTGTCATCACGGTAACCAATACCAATCGCGCACCGGAAATCGATTCGATCGGCCCGTTCACGGTTGTTGAATATTCCAGCCTGAATTTTATCCTGATTACATCCGATCCCGACGGCACCGATCCTCAGCTGACCGCCGAGGGCCTGCCGGACAATGCCGAGTTTATCGACAACGGCAACGGCAACGGATCGTTCGTATTCAATCCGGATCAGGGTCAGGCCGGAGAATACCATCTGATTTTCAGGGCTTCGGACGAGCCGGATGAGGGCCCTGAAGCGCTGACCGATTCATTGTCCTTTATTATCACTGTTACCTCTGAGAATCGCCCTCCGCAACCAGTTTGGCCGGTTGATGACGAAGTCATTCTTGATCATTCACCGACTATTGACTGGACTGATGTCATCGGTACCGACAGCTATGAACTGGAAGTGGACAATTCGCCCGGTTTCAATACGGTTGACCGCCGCCTAAGCGCTGTCATATCGGAAAAAACCGTATCACCCGATCTAGCCATCGGCGTCTGGTACTGGCGGGTCCGGGCTCACTATATATCCGGCTGGAGTGATTGGAGTGTAGCGACCGTTTTCAGAATCTGCAACACTCCCAGTTTGCCCGTTCTTGTCCGTCCGGTCAACGGATCGGATGACGTCGCCCGCCCGGTCAATTTCGATTGGAATGATGTCGGCGGAGCTGCTGTTTATCATCTGAACGTGCGCATGGCTACAATTATCATCGATACTTTGCTGGACGTATCCAGTTTCAGCCTGACCGGTCTGGATGAGAACACAGCCTATTATTGGAAAGTGCGGGTCCTCAGCACATGCGACCTCTGGAGTGATTGGAGCGCTGAGTGGAATTTCACTACCGAATGCCCAACGCCGGAGGCTCCGAATCAGGTTAAACCGAATAACGGAGATACCGTCACTCAAGTCGTTCTCGTGTGGAACGCTTCCGTTGGAGCAACCAATTATCAATTGATGATTGATGACCACGGAAATTTCTCCGCACCCGAGCTTGATACGACGCTGGCGGACCTGAGTGTCATCACGGAAACTCTGGCCGACACGACCGAATATTTCTGGCGGGTGCGAGCAGAAAATCACTGCGGCTGGGGAACATGGTCCCCGGTGTGGTCGTTTAGGACCTCACAGCCAACCGATGTCAACGATCAGGACCAGCCGCAACTGCCGAACCGCCTGGCTCTGAGTCAAAACTATCCCAACCCGTTCAACCCGGTGACGACTATTGAATTCAGTCTGCCTCACAGCGGCTATGTGTCACTCGATGTATTCGATATCGTCGGACGGAAAGTAACAACTCTGGTGGCTGATCAAATGTCCGCCGGAGTGAAGAAAATAATTTGGAACGGTATCGACAGCCAAGGCCGCGCGGTCGCCTCGGGTGTATATTTCTACCGCCTTCGCCAGGATGACATTATAGAAACTCGAAAGATGATCCTGACCAAATAACTCTCAAGCCGGATATGACAAGTCATAAAGGGACAGCCCTCACGGATTGTCCCTTTTTTGTCTGTTGGTTTTTATTGGAGTTGAAATCAGGGACAGCAGGGATCAATCGGCGGCGGTCCGCTTTTGAAAATATAATTAATGATATATACCGGGTCGCCGATATTGACCGCATCATCGCCGTTGGCATCGCCGATGCAAAGGGGAACAGGTGCCGCCCCGCTTTTGAAAATATAATTTATCAGATATACCGGATCGCCGATATTGACAGCCTCGTCACCGTTGGCATCACCGCAAAGACTAATTTCGCCGGAACTGTTGACTGTGATTATCTCCGAATGAGGACTCAGTTGCCCTGAAAGATCCTCGGCAATCAACAAATATTGATACTCATTTATGCCGTCCACGGTTGTATCGGTAAAAGCGCCGCCGTCAACGCCGGGATTTAAAAGCGATCCATTGGTATCGTCTATGCGGAAAAAGGAACCATTCGAGGAAGCGCCACGACGATATATGTGATAGGTCAAATCAATAACTTGATCCCACTCCAACATCACCTGAACCGTATCGCTTCCGGCCGTTCCGGTCAGCCCGGTGGGGGCGTCAGGCCAATCCACGGCGGATAAGTTGATATCCTCCTGCTGAAACGAGTTATTCGGAATAAGATCGGACAAAATATAGCCTTCACCGTTGGTGGGATTATAGAAATGATAATCGTAGGGATTGCCCGGCGCTTCGGTCAGGTAATTCTGGAAATCGTCATACCAATTGCCCTCATTATAACCGGCTCCGATGGAACTCTCAATACTAATTTCCTCGTCAGTGTCATCCAAATATCCAAAGAAACTGAATACACCAGAGTCAGGCACGGATGCATCGGCATTGGTCACCGTTCCAAAAATCGAACCTTGGGCAAAAAGCTCGGGACAAATGAAAAGAAGCAATGTCAAAACCGCAAATGCAGGAGTTTTCATCAACAGGAAACCTGATCCAAGTAGTCAGTTTGAATGTCGCTTGTCATCCGTTACCGGTTGGTACCAATATACGCAGTAATCAAAATATCGCCAGTCGAAAATCAGTCCACGCCCTGTTCGGAACGGCGAATGATTTCCTCCTGAAGTTCCTCGGTCAGATCGACAAAATAATCGCTGTACCCGGCCACGCGAACGATCAGGTCGCGATAATTTTCCGGGTTTTTTTGAGCTTTGCGCAGAGTGTCGGCGGTGACGACATTGAATTGAATATGATGGCCGTCCATTTTAAAGTAGGACCGGACCAGATGAGCCACCTTGGTGAGACCGTCCTCGTCAGCCATAACCGAGGGTATGAATTTCTGATTCAAAAGTGTTCCGCCGGTGCGAATATGGTCAATCTTGGAGGCCGATTTCAAAACCGCCGTCGGGCCCTTGCGATCCGCGCCCTGCACCGGAGAAATCCCTTCCGAAAGCGGAATACCGCTCTTACGCCCATCGGGGGTGGCTCCGATAACGCTACCGAAATAGACATGCGACGTGGTCGGCAGAAGATTTATTCGAAAATGACCGCCCTTGACATTGGGACGACCATCCACGGCGTCAAAGAAACTCTCGAATATCATGCGAGCAATATCATCGGCATAATCCTC
>JAAEQF010000145.1 GCA_024231695.1 FCB group bacterium | reverse complement strand
TCTAGTTCCAACACCGCACGGCGTTGGGCGCGGTTGGCAAATCTCTTCGCAGAAAACAGGCGTAGAAATGCCCTAGCGCCATCGGTTAGCGGCGGTGGTTTTTCTTTCGGCGGCTTTTTCGCTTGTTTCACGGGTTGTGGTGGCGGCGTTTCCGCGTCAGCGGACGCCGTAGGCGTAATATCTTTATCTGGTTCTATTCTATTCTTATCTACTCTACTCTTCTCTATTCTAATCTGTGTAACATTTTCGTTACGCACTTCTACAGAGTTATGTAACATTTGTATTGTCAATGAGATAGGGCGTTTTTTCAAATCAAACCCTTTCCGCCGTAAATATTCCGAGTCCAGCGGGACGGGTTTTTTGGTTTGAATCTCCAACATAGCAAAAGCGATAAATCTCCACTTGTCAATTTCACATAACATTTCAAAATCTGGGTCGGCATTTATCATTTTGAAATACACTTTACACCAAATAAGCGTGCGGTCTTTATATCCCGGCTGGTATTTCTCTAAATTTTTAACGCTTAAGTATTGCATATTAAAACGGTATATCTTCCGGTTGCGGGTTATTTTGCGGTTGTTCCGATTCTGGTTGTTGGTTTTGTTCTTCCTTGCGACCGCCAAGAGACGAGCCGTCGCCGACGAAAGTAAACTTCTCGATGGTTATTCTGTGCTTTGATCGTTTCGTGCCGTCCGGAGCATCCCACTGGTCGAGCGTTAACCGTCCTTCGATCAATAACGGGCGGCCTTTGCTACAATATTTATTGAGCGTTTCCGCTTGTTTACCGAAAACCCGGCAATCAACAAAACAGACCTCCTCTTTTGGGCTGCCGTCTTTATCGTTCCATTTGCGATTCGTCGCTAACCCAAACTCGACTACCGGGGTTTGGCTCGGCAAATACGACAGGGCTGGGTCGCGAGTTAAATTGCCCAACATTATTACCTTGTTAAATCCACTCATTGATTATCTCCTTCCGGCTTGGCTTTATTGGCGGCGGCGACATATATCTTTAGTTCGCCGCCGATACGGTTAATTAATTCAGTCAATACCAACCATCCCGAATGTTCTGGTATCTTAGTCATCTCGGCTAGACTGGTTGGCATGTTGTATTTTTTGGCCTCGGCGATTTCCTCCACGCCGGAAACATTGCAAAGCGAGTCAAACAAAAACTCGGCCCCATACATTGTTTTTGGTTTCGCCATTTTGATTTTTTTACAGGCGGCGTCCAGGGTTAAGCTGAATGTTTGTTTGGGTGTATCGACTAGCTTTCCGGTGGATTTAGCTGTCGGCTTCGATTTTACTTTCGGCTTTTCGCCGTTGCCAGTAATCGCCCAATCAGGCAAAGACGGGGCATCCCAGTACTTAAATTCATTCTTTTTGGTCTTATGCCAAAATTTCCCCCGGTCCTTTAGTGGTACATAATTCGATTCCAGTTTATACAATAATCGACCAATGCCCCAGGCGGATCCGGCCCGCTTTAACGCCCCGCTGATACCACCCTTGACCGCTTCGATATTGGTGTTTTCCGCCCCATCTTCCTTGTGTACCCATTGCCCCGACTTATCATCATAAACCGACAGGTCGCATATTACGCCGCCGTCAGGTCCGGTGCGATATGATGTTTGCCAGCCCATCGGGCTAAATACCTCGTCGAGACGGTCCATGATCGCCCTGGCGGTTACGTAGCACAATACATTAACCTTGTCCCCGGCCCGCGATTCAGATTGCACCCGCCATTCATACTCGTCGGCCCGAAACGGAGCTTGTAATTTTTTCGCTATATCCTTCATTTTTCGTACACCTTCCATAGTTTGTTTTGTCGGGCCGTTAGCCCGGTTGGGTCGTAATCCCGCAGGAACCGCCACAAATTAAACGCTTGGTAAAAGCCACGATACAGCGTATCGCGGCTATCGGTCCAGTCGAACACCTCAATCCGATTTGGCTCGGTGGTCGATATGACCACATTTAACAGGCGGCATTTTTCCGGCAAGATCAATCCTCTTTCGTACGCCGCCAGTTGCATGCCCCATTCAACATAAGGCACTATCTTTTGCCCCTTCTTGGTGGTTTTAGTTTTTAAGTCGATAACAGCAGTACGCCCGCCGAGTTTAAGATTTGCCACTAGATCGCACTTGCCGCCGTAACCGGCATCGCAACCGAAAGGCACTTCAGTATATATCACATCCGATATATATTTGCGGTGCCAGTCGATATAGACTATCAGGGCGTCGAATAACTCCTCATCGTCGGTTATCTCTTGCGATGTAATCCACTGGTCGATAGCGGCGTGGGTTCTGGTCCCCCGATCTGCCGCCGACCGCGAGACATCTTTGCTGTCTTTAACGATTCGCTGTACCCACAACTCCTCCGATTCGTCCGGCAGCCGGGTCGAGGTCAAGCACGCCAAGAGCATTTGTTCTAATTTCCACTGCATCAACCCTTCTTTAGCGATTATGCCCAGGATGGTCGTAACCGATGGGAGCAGCCCCATCTTTCGGGCGTCGGATAAAGTTGTTTTCCGCATACCCTTCGTCGGATCCTTGTACGGAACCTCATACATCGGCGTGCCGTCCGGCTTGTACCAGTGGCCCGATTCAGCCGGGATTATGTTTTCACTTGCCATAGCCAACCTTTCAAATGCCCGGCCCACCGGATCGCCTAAAAACGATGGGCCGAGCGTGTGATGAAAACTCTAATATTGGGCGGCGGCAATGTCGTATCCGTATAGGCTTTGATCAATGCCGCCGCCGGGAGACTATTTATACTCTTTTACATAGTCGCCGCCGGGGCCGAGCTTGACCAGTGGCGTATCATCATCCTTGACATCTTTCATCACCCCGGCGACGACTTTTGGTGAAGTTAGTATCTCGTTTAGGATTTTGTCACATTCGGCGGTACAATCGCCGTAAACCGATATGTGGCGTTGCTTGTTGCGATAGATTAGATTAATCATACCTTTGGGTGGTTTATACATGATATGCCCTCGTAAATAAAATATACCCCACGCCGGAAAACAAAACACACGGAAGGGCAAAAAAACGGCGTGGGGTTGAGCGTTTGTTTAATTTTTTCGATTGTTTTGTGTTCATTTTTGTTTTGCCTTTCAATTTAATTATACACTGCAAATTCGGTCGGGGCGGGGCAAAAATTAATTTTATTTGATAATTTTACCGCAAAACGCCATAAGTGTATATGTGGCAACAGCTTATCTATTTGACAGAAAAATTATCGTGAAAAAAGGAAATATATTTCATTTTTACTCGTCCCCGAGCCGATTATTGGTGTATAATTAAAGTAGAATGAGAAACAAAACAAAAAAAACTGAAAATCGAAAGGGCAAAAAAATGAAAACGAAAAAATACGCCTTTCAAACTAGAATCGGAAATATCAAAAACAGCGAGCCATCCTTTCGTAACGATCACGAAAACGCAATCCGCCCCAGATATGAGGACGAAGACACTTTAACTAGAATCCTCCGAGATCGTCAATATCGCAGCTCCCAATGCTTTATTTAATCTTATGAGAAACAAAACAAACAAAACTGAAAATCGAAAGGCCAAAAAGATGACAAGCGAAATCAAAAAAATCGACTTAATGAAAACAAAAGAAGACCGCCGCGATCCTGAAGCCTGCTACTTGTTTTATGGCGACGCCAAAGAAGCTGGGGTGCGGACCGGCGACCAATTTCAAATTGACGGTGGCAGCGAGGTTTTTGAAGTTGGCGAATATACTCGCTGGAGAAATGACATCAACCGTGGGTTTAGCGGCTTTCACTGCACAATGATTAATTAATATAATATTTTTTGAAAGGGTTAAAAATGTACACCACATATAAATACAATCGAAATAACGAGCATAACCTGGACGATTTCGACTCGTTGGATGCCGCCATAAAATCAGCGAAAGCGTTGCATAACCCGGCGTGGCCGTCGTCACAAGGTATAATTGTGGTTGACGATAATAACAATACGGTTTTTGATTCCGGGAAGGATTAAAACATGGCTGATATTAGACTAAAGATCATTGCCGCCGCCCACGAGTGCGGAATCGATAAGCCGTCCCATTTCGGCATACTCTGCGAGTCGCAGGGCGTCTGCACGAAACGGCACGGCGTAAACTATTATACCGGGATGAGCGATCTGGCCGGGCATCGGCTGGACAAACTACTTAAATATTTTAAGCTAGAGGTGAGTAATGGGATATGAAAACGTGCCGATTTTAATTGGGTTCTTAATCGCCTACGCCGTATTCTTTTGCGTGGGCATAATGTTACAATCAAACAAACGAAAGTGAGGTTATCATGTGTCGACCGGCAAGTTTTGTAGTAGTAAAAAACGGTACTGGATTGAAGGCTTTGTGGCATCCGTCGGTCAGCGACAGCCATGAAGATATTATCGAACATTTCAAATTGCGTGAACGAAACGTCCGCAATGAAATTACATTTGTGCGGGTTGAGATTGTCCCGCCCGACGACGATTACAATCTCCCGCCGTCAAAATGGAAATATAATTTAGACCAGGATGTGTTGCCGAAATGGTATGACGCCGGGAAGGTTGAGGCGGCGGTCCGGGCAGAATTGAAGGTATGGATTAAGGCTAAGGTTGTCAAATCTGGCAAAACCAAAAAAGAGGTTAAGGGCGGCGAGCGGGTAGCAGTAGTTTACGGGGTGGTGGATAATGTTCACAACGGCGGGGTGGTGGATAATGTTCACAACAACGGGGTGGTGGGGCATGTTCACGACGGCGGGGTGGTGAATCATGTTCACGGCGGCGGCGTGGTAAAATCTGTTTACAACGGCGGGGTGGTGGGGCATGTTTACAACGGCGGGTCGGTAAAATCTGTTCACAACGGCGGGGTGGTGAAATGTGTTCACGGCGGCGGCGTGGTAAAATCTGTTTACAACGGCGGGTCGGTGGAGAATGTTTACGGCGGCGGGGTGGTGGAGGATGTTTACGGGGTGGTGAAAAATGTTGGCGACGGCGGGGTGGTGGATAATGTTTACGGCGGCGGCGTGGTAAAATCTGTTTACAACGGCGGGGTGGTGGGGCATGTTTACAACGGCGGGTCGGTGAATCATGTTGGCGACGGCGGGGTAGTAAAATCTGTTTCCAACGGCGGGGCGGTGGAAAAAATAAAGGACAGAGGAACGGTTATATATTACACAAAGCCAAACCTCGCGGCCCTAAAAGAAGCCAACGCGGTCATAATTGATCACAGCGGCAAAAAGGTTAAATGTTACGTAGGACCACAAAAAAACTAGGTATCGCCGATAGGAGTTTTATAATGAAACGCATATTTGTATTAGCAATGATTATCTTGTTCTTTTGTTTTGGCTGTTCATACCAGGGTAGGGCCGAATGGCGGGGCGACGTATTTTACCCCGACCTGAAAAACAAAAACGGAGCCGGGTTTGGCGATCCGGCACAATCACGGACCGCCGCCAATGATCGCGGCGTTTCGGAAATGACTTGGAAGTAGTAGGAGTGTGGCGGGATGCGACCCCGCCTATATACTAATCGTATATATTTAGTATGTAATTAGGAATTAACATGAAAACAACTATAACACATAAAACAAACACCATACCGCTTACCCTTAATATTAAAGCCAAAAATGGCTATTTATGGCAGATTGTCAAATTATTTGGCTCACAGTCGAAGGCCGCCAAATATTTAGGCGTAAGCGATAACGTGTTTTGCCGATGGATAAATCTACGCGGAACCCCGCACCCCAAAAAGACCACCAAGTGGCAAGAAATAGAAAATAAATTGTTAATAACAATTGGCAAAGATATGTCACAGGTTTTTCCAGAAGCAATAAGGTCGAAAGATTTTTTAGATATGCCCAAAGAAATAGACGTAACCAAAAATATCCCTATCGACAACATTGAGCAAATGGTGTGCCCATCAATAAGTCAGCGGCTAAAAGAAACAGAGCAAATAGAAAAACTAATGGACGGGATGAAATATCTAACGTATCGCGAACAAGAAATTATAGAGAGAAGATTTGGATTAACGGGTAAGCCCCAGCAAACAAGATTGGCGATTGGGAAGTTATGTGGTGTTAGCAGAGAAAGGGTGAACCAAATAGAGCAAAAGGCAATGCAAAAACTCAAGGGTTATTTTATTACGGACGATGACGAGACAAAAAGAATAAAAGAAGCATTTTGTTTAACCGAATAAAAAAACCCGCCCCACAGAATAAACCATGAGGCGGGCCGGAAAGGAGAGGATATGATAATCGGGAGTTACCCGTCTAAGTTATTAATGATACAATAATAGCTCCTGCGGACATAATTAAGGCACATATAATCGACGCGACCGATTTGCGGTCTAGTCGTTTGTTGGTTTTTGCTTCGGTTAAATACTCCTTATTCCTGGTCTGGCAGTTGTTTACACTATCCTCTAATTTCGTCAACCGAACCACGATAGACTTTTTGACATCGCCATTGCCAAGCAATACTTCGCGGATAATTCCAACATCTTCTTTGATTGATTCCAATATTACATCGTCGGTCATTTGGCGATTTCCTTTATCGGTTTCTCCGGCCCCCAGTACCCTTTTGCACAATCTTCGGTTGCCAGTTTTTGTTTAGCGGGCAGCCAACATCCGCAATCGAGACACCATAGCGTTAATTTAGTTTTCGGCTTTTGTCCGCATTTTTTACAGGTCTGTTCTTTTTCGGTTCGGTATTCGCATTTGTCGCATATTTCCTGTCGGCGGTTTTTCTCGGTTTTGTTGACCGTGATTTTTTCGCCGCGTTTGACCGCCAGTCGTATCCGCTTGCTTGCTGCCATTGCGGTTTTTAATCGCTCGCTGATCGGCGGCCCTTTCCGTTGGGGCATTTTAGGCTCTCCGTTTCTTTCCGTTTGACATTTCTTGCAAGTCCGGTTATCGACGAATATCTTGCGATTCGTTTCGCTAAGTATTTTTGTACAATATCCTTCACAGTGCTTACAATTCATTATACCGCAGACACTATTGCATAACCATTATAACCGCATCTTTCCGCCACAATACAATCACCTATCCCCCGTTGGTTATTAACCGTGGCCGGTAATGCCGGGGCCGGGATCTCAACCGACAAAAAACAATTATTGCCTGTAGGGAAGAAATTCGCACTATTATAAGCGACGAGATAGGCCGAGATCCCAGAACAAAAATAAGCTACCGATATATTGCCCACCTGGTATTGCCACTGTAAGGCAACAGCATCCCATGTTAACCTAAATGTATTCTGGTTAAATGCATCAGAACAATTTGAATCACCACAGCCTCCACCAATACAATTTTCGATGTCGCTAAAATAAATATCTATATCCCGGCCTACATTACAATTGCAAATATTATTACAGGCCAATTCACCAATACAATTACAATTAGTGCTTAATTTACTTCCGCACCGCCCCGCCTTGTTGCCATATCGTGCAATTTTATTTCCCATTACGTGCAATCCGATGATTCAATCAAATCGGGCTGGTCAAGATACCAGTTGCCATCGACTAGTTTTTTAATACAGACAATATCGCTCGATGCGATGTTAGGCAAAAAATCTGTCATATCAGATGCCGACTGGTCGGGCCATGCGTAACAATCGTAGTCCTCGCCGTAAGCGGTGCGAAATTGATTTAATAATCTAGCCCTGATTTGTCCATCGGCTTGCGAACCTTCCCGTGTTTTTGCTAGATAAGAAACGCCAACCGTAATCGGAACCGGCGGCCCGCCGGGCGTGCTAATCGGCGTCGGTAGTGGAGCGGGCGTGTCCCGTTTCTCATTCTCAATCTGCCGGGCGATGCGTTCCTGTTTGGCCCTTATCTCGCGTATTTTACTCATTCAGTGGTCGCCGTTATCGAAGTTATCGCCGCCGGTCCGGTGTCGTCGGCGGTTGCCTCGGTTACTATCTCGCCTACGGTTTCATGGTACATCGCCACAAGTACGTCGTCAACATACCACGTTTCATCGGTCTCTAAATGCGATGAAAACCGAACACTACCGAACGCCCCGCCCGCCGTTGTATCGGTTACATCAAATTCTACATAGTTCCATGTGTCGGTTATTAATGTATGGTCTGCGGATGATATATAACCGACAGCGGCCCCACCGTGTACTGCTATTTTTATAGCTGTATGGCCGACCGGATAAACCCACGCCGATACGCGGTATTGTTTGCCGGAAATACTCGCATAAGGATCACTTACTATGCCGTCATTGCTGGACGTACAATGAAATTTACGGCTATACATCCCAGCATGGACTTGTTCGCTGCTCCGCTCGTTTACGTCTGCTGCCGAATAAGTGGCCCAATTACTATCGGCCTCCATTGTGCCATTAACAACTAGGTTATCGCCCAACTTATACGACCGGGCAGTAAATTTATAGTTGACGCCGTGGGTTAATCCGGTTACGTCGTATTGATAATTACGACTGCCGGTAAAATCTATATCAGACTCCAGCGACCACGCCCCGGCGACTTCGCGGTATACCTTAAACCCGGTCGGCTCGGCGTCCTCGCCCTGGGAGAAATACTGCCATTGCAACCGAACCGAACCGTCTTTAATAGCCGCCGCCTCAACACCAACCGGATCGTTGCCACACGGTAAAACCATAATCGCGTCACTGTCAACCGTAACCAGGCAGTCGTCGGAAACAGTAGATATTACCCCGTAACGACTTACGGCAATGCGGCCAAAATGCCAAATACTGCGGCCTGTGTCCGGCTCTAATTTAATGTCGGATATACCGACCGATGTATCGCTTTCACCCATCCGCACTATCGGATCGTAATAATCATAGTTGGCATTATTACGGTCTTTGTATATTAGATAAAAATCATCCTGAACCGGGAAAAATTGACCTTCCAGCAGGCCCATAACAGCGGTGTGGCCGGTGAAAAAATCACCCTCAAACAATCCGGTCAAAAAGATATTATCAAACGGCACGGCCATTATAATACGGTCAATTCCCGGCTTAAATCGCTGCCGGTGTTGGTGTAATCAATTTGATATAAATCACTAGTATCGTCGTCGTTGCGGATAATCATATGGCCGTCATCTTTATGTTGTATGCCTTTATTGGCTCGAATCCGCGAGGCTTTATCTAACAGGTTGGCGTCGGCTGGTGTTGAAAAACCAACAGTATAAACATCGGCTATATTATGAGCGAAAAAATAAACCGTACCAGATGCAGCCGTATCGTTTCCGGCGTCGTTAGACTCGGCTTTAACATTAGCAGATCCGCCGTCTGGAATAATCACGCTTCTATCGTTAGCCCATCGGGCAGTCGTGCCAGCTGGTTTATTAAATGTTTCTTTCGGCAAAAGAGGAAACAAGGCGGCGACCCCCTCATAGTTCCAATTCATCGACATGGTTAGAGTTTTGGTATTATCGTTGTTAAGCCCAGCGAATTGCACCGCAACGGACACAATCAAGGGTACGCCGGTGTTGTTGACGTAATGATCGGTCAATAGTTGAGCTTCAGACGTAATGTCTTTGCTAGAAAAATCAGAACTGTACAGGTCGGCACCAGCCATAATATTATCCTATAATATATTTATTGGGTTCTTTGTTTTTGCCCTTATAATAACCAGTAACTTCTACATTGGCTCTTGGGTTGGTATCACCCAACACCGCGTTTGGTATTATCTCGATTAAATAATGGGCACTATCAGCAACGGTGGCGGTATCAGATGAGTCGCCGTCCCCGGCCCCTAATACGGACCCGCGTAAATTTAGATATAGTATGTCGTTAATGGTTTGGTGGGGCACAGTCCAATCGTCGATAGAGTTGCGATGGAAGTGGCCGTTTACCACCAACTGAACATTCCCGGCGGCTTCCAGTGCCGTTCTTACCGCGGCGGCGTTATCGACCCAGCCGTAAGGATAGGTAGCGTTTTCCGGCGTTAAAGATGCGTGTGTCAAAACTACCACCGGGAGAGTAGTATCTAAGGCGGTCCCGGACAACCAAGTTAATTCCTCAACCTCGTCCTGGCTGTGCAAATCATTATTGGCTCCCTCGGCAAAAAGCACAACAAACCTAACCTGCTTGTAGTCGAAAGTGTAGGCCGCCGTCCCCCGTCCGTCGGGGTTCCATTCGTTTGCCCGCGTGCCGGAATTTGCCGCCGTATCCATTGCGGTCCAATAATCCGACAGGTCGGTATTGGCCCCCGAACCGCTCCACCGTTCAGATTCGTGGTTGCCAAGAACATTCCACGTGGTACCGCTGTAATGGGTGTCGTACTGATATACCGCGTCTGATATATCCGAGTCGCGTTCATCGCTACCGGCGTCAATTATATCCCCCAGTTGTACGCAAAAATCTACCGCTTCCACCTCCATATCAGACAGGAACGATACAAGTCTATCTTTAGCGGTGGAGTATTGTCGATATTGTGTGTCAAGATAAGACAACACGCCGCCCCATAATTCTGAGGCGGTGCCCTCGTTATAATGCACATCGGTTATAACGCCAAATCTAATACCCATTACGCATCCGCCAATGAACCATAAACATCAACCGTACAAGTGCAGGCCCCTCCCGCTAGCGTAGTTACGTCGATAACAAATATTTCACCCGCCGTATATTCGACGATACCAACCGTTGTTGCGTGTGGTATCGGCATTAAAATGCCAGCCTTCCCCGCACCGTCCAAATTGGTGCCTATAGCTTGTGTAGATAAAAAATCGTCCATTGTTCCGCTTTGACCTAAATCGACTATACAAGCATCGGCGTCCGCCGACAAATTACGAATCACAACATAATGCACGACGCATTTTTTGCCCGCCGGAACTTCATAACAATACGTATCTGAGGCGTTGTTCAAATCTACGGATGCGGTCGATGATAACAAAGCACAACCGTTTTCCTTCAAATCAGCCATAATTAAACTCCTATATGGTCACTACTTCATTGTCAACACAGACCACCGCGTTATCGACACATACAATATCGGCGTAGGTCGCGTCGTTTGGGTTTCCTTCAATCACTAATCGCTTATCGGTTATATCGGTTATCGTTCCCGATGCGTTTACGGTTACTTCGGCTAATCTAATATGGTCCTCGGCGGGCCATCCATCGCCGTCGATGCCACTGTCAATCGTATTATCGCCTTGCATCCAGACATAAGTTATATCGTCGTCGGTCGGATTAACCTGGGCCGAACCTGCGTAAGTAGTCCGCGTGCCCGACCACAAATAATCCCCGGCCTGTACGCGAAACGTCGTAGTCGTATCGGCGTAAACCGATAACGCCGCCGCCCCTTCAACGCGATTCATTAGCCGCCACATCATCTGCCGATACTCGGTTAAAAAATCGGCGTTATTTTCGGTAACTTCCTCGGTCCCCTGGACGCCGAAATACGTAAGTATATCAGCGACAGCGGGGTATCCTTGTGTCTGTGCCATTATCTTCTATCTCCAACAAATGGTACGGTAGCGGCTAAGGTTAAAATATCAGTCGCGGCGACGTAACTAGTTCGCGTTAATGGTGTCGGTTTGTCCGGCGTTAATGATACGGTTAGGGCGTCGGATATTCTCCCCCCGGCATCCGAATTACCCGCCTCGTCAAATGCGATAAAACCAAACGCATAATAGCCGGGGTCTTTAATGTTTCGTTTTATACTTAATATTCCGGCCCCATGACCCCACGGAATATGACCCCACGGAAAATGACCCCAGCCCGGCACATTGCGGGTATCGGCGTGGCCCCACGCGAAATGGCCCCACGTTTGATGACCCCAACCGAAATAGCCGGAATCGTCTAAATATAACTCGTAGCGTTTATCGTCGGGCGGGATCGCCCAATCAATCGCCCCCTCGCCGCCATTCCAAAATAAACGTAAATAATCGCCGGGGTCGTAAGTGGTTGCGACCGGGACGGTTAATACTACATTTTTTTGGATATATTTAATTGACATTTAACGAGATTGGTGTATAATTGTCTAAAAAGGATTAATCATGCGAGAGATTGAATTTAGAGTTTATGACCCAAAGCGAAAAAGAATGTTTTCTCCCAATGCAATTGAGTTAGATGGTAGGGCTATGGCTGTAGAAATTATGAACGGAGAAATTCACGAGTATTATATGGGGTGGCATATTATGCAATTCACCGGACTAAAAGACAAGGACGGGATTAAAATTTATGAGGATGATATAATAGAAGGAAAAAAACCGTGCCGCAATTCCTATCGAAAAGGCGTTGTAACATATCGCCCGATGATGTTTGAGATTGTTTGTGGTCGGGAAAAAATAAAACGGCTATATAACATGAAAGTAATCGGCAACATCCATCAAAACCCGGAATTACTAAAGCAATAATGTCACTTGTTTTAAGTGCTACAGATATGACCGCCGCAAGTCAGCGGTGATAATTTCAGTGTGAGCTTTTTCCGGCAGATACCTAACCTGTTCAATAGTCACGTAGTTATACTCATCGCCCTGCCCGCCGCCGGTGGTCGCCATTGATATACCCCGGCCCGCAATGCCATCGATGGAATCGCCGATCGTGAAACGCGGCAGTCGCCATTCATCGCTTGCCCCTTCCGCCCAATAAATATACGGTATGCTGAAATTACCGGTCCGCCGGGCTTCGCGGTTTAGCTTGTCGATTAATGATTGGTTCGCCACCAGAGCATTAGTGTTGTCTAATTCGTCGGACGGGAATTCATCGTGATTATAATAAATACTCGACGGCGTTCTTGTGCTGTATTGATACTGATTCGATAAATCTAATAATACCGACTGGGAATATTTCGAGCCGGATTGATTAGTGTTGCTGGTAATATTGACTAGCCGATCATCTAACTCGACGCTGCAAACTATACGCATTCGCAAGGTCCAGTCGCCCCACGAGACGCCGTTTACATGCTGACTACACAGCACTGTAAAATAATTCTTTTCGGTCCCCAAATCGCTGGCATCAAAAAAAGCTGCATCGAAAAACGGCTCCTGAGTTAGCGGTTTTATTTCCGACAGGTTTGGTTCTGCGATATAAAACCCAAACTCATTCTCAAGTAATAAAATCTTATGATCAAAATCTATCCACGTAACACCGCTGTCTATCGACCATTGGATTTTATATTTTAAGGTATTACCGTCCGGCCCCAATGATGATAAGGTGTTTTTGATAGAGCGGGGAAAATAGCCTTGTATTTTTTCGTCAAAACCATCAACGGCATCACCAAAATCATAAGGCTCGCCGCGATTATAATTTGAGCCGGTCGTTGGTATACTGTTAGTTGTTTTACTATAAAACCCGGTTTCGTTTAATACCCATTTACGGCCCACATTATTAGTATAATAAGAATTAATAAATGCTGGTGGAATTGAGGTATAACCCGAATGAGTTAAATCGCCATTAAACCATGCCCCGTCCGGCATAAACATATTGTAATAATTATAACCATTTGATATATCACTGCTTATAAGAGTTATTTCATTGTCGGTTATATAGACACTTTTCTTGTGAACCGGTTCACGGGGAAACGAAACAAACGCATCGGAATCTACCTCCCCTAGCCACAATGGAATACCATCAAGATATAATTGTATCGGATCGTCAATCCACCCCGGCACTAATTCAAACGTCGCCTCGTATAATTTCCGCCCGCCTAAAGCGTGGGAAATGTTCGCCACATTGCGACTATCTAATAATAGATTACCGGATGTTACTAAATTCTCGCCTCGCGATAAAGCGTCGGTTACACTTTCCGACGCCGGGGCAAAACCATCGATATATGATTGGCTGTAGTTATCACCCGCGTACAACGTGTGTAATACCGTTGGGGCTGATTCGCTGCGTATCCGGCTGGTCGGCGTTCCAGGTTTATAAAATACCCATCTTGACTTTGATATATCCCGTTCTTGGGTTTCGGCGTCCCACGCATCCCAATAATTATCAAGCCGAAATTGCCAACCGACAAAATTGGTTATCGCTTCGACCGCTTCCAACGGGGTTAATCGCTCGGCGATAAAATGATTAATCGCAACATCAAAATCAGCATTATCCAGCCCCGCCGCGTCTGATACGTTGGCGGTTGGTCCGAGGCCGAGAGTCATTGCCTGATTTTCAATCGTCAACAAGTAAACGATCATGTCGCGGGCGGACCAATACTCGGCTCCTAAATATCCAAATACCGGCAACCCGTAAGATTGACCGGTCGAACCACGTGGGAAATAATCACAGGTCGTCGGCGACTTATTCGGCCTGCCGTCCTCATTAAAAACACATCGCCGCCCGGTTAATCGAGTTATTGAATTCAACGCAACCGGCAAGGCTTCCAGTGTATCGACGTGCCAACTATTATCTCGTATCGGTTCGGTCTGGGTTTCCCATTCGCTTTGATTGCGGCCATAATACGCATCTTGCCGATACGCCCATTGTCCATATATCACCGACATTTTATCGACTAAATAGCGAAAGTCCTCGGCAAGTATACTGGACTCTTCTTGTCCAGATGAGGCGGACCCGGCAAAATGTGGCGTCCACGCCGTCAGTACGCCGTCAAACAACAGCGTACTATCACGCGGTCGCAAGTCGGCGGTTCGTATTCGTATCCGGTCGTTTAACTCAAATGGCCCGGTATAATTCCAGGGTTTACCGTTCAGGGCGATTTTAGCCGACGATGTAGTCGAACCGACATTATGGGTCACCTCGGTTGCAATCGCCTCGTAAGCTAACCGCCACGGACCGTACCCAATCGGGTTGCCCTTGCACTTAGCATATTCAACTATCCATTCCGGTGACCACGCCATTTATAATTGTACCGCCGATAATGTGTATTGGACGAATATTCCTGTTGAGGTATATTTTTTATGCCCGACAATTTGGATCTGGTTCAAGACAACCCGCGGCCAAACCGCCGCGTCGTTATCAACCAGCGTCGCCGGACCTAACCGCCGATAGGTTTCAATGTTGGCCAATATCGTATCCAACGCCGCAAACGTCGCCGCCTTTAATTGGCCGGTGATGCGAATACGCCGACCGCGACCGCCCATCATTAAAACCTCGGCCCCGTTTAACCCGGCGTAGCCGGAAAACTTATTGACGAATGTTTCCGGTTGTGTGGTAATACGGTGAGGACCGGAACCGAATAAATTTTGACCTGCGTATGTTGACATATGTTACTTTATGGTGTATAATGGAAGTATGAAAAATATTATAAAAATATGGATTTTTGTGTTTATGACTACAGGAATAATCTTTACCACAGGAGCCATTGAGCCGATATTATTAGGCGGTCATAACGGCGATACACTAAAGGCAATAGTTGCGGTCCTGTCATTTGGGTTTGGGTGTTTACTAGTTAAGGAATAGGGACGTTTCCATCGCCGCCGGGGTCTTGCTTACTATCCCTGTCGTTAAAATTAATATTCACACCATTGTTTATTATCGTTGCCCCTCCTGCCGGTTGCGGCGGCTGGTATAAACCAAACGGCTCTAAATATTGCTGTCGTTCTTTTTCAGTCCAAACATCTTGATTCATCGCCCGTTGAAAATAAATCTCTAACGACCTCTCTCCCTCTAAATACTCACCAATACCTGCCGTTCTCATCCATTGCCCGGCCCCGCCGTACCCTTGACGTTCAGCGGTTTCGGCTTGAATTTTTCTTAAAATATCATACAACTGTCCTTTCGTATCAGGAATGGCTTTAGTTGCGGTGCGTTGGGCCTCTATTTGTGATATAGCCTCCATCCGTGATGCAGTTGTGCCGGGGGCATAATACTTGCGTATTTTGTCCCCTAAAATATCACCTTGTTGGTAACCGCCTATATTTTTTATCGCTCCCTGTACTCCGCCCCAATCCTTTAACAATAACGGAGCAAGACCCATGCCTCGCATATCAAATAATTCTTTATACTCACTTGCGGTTATCTGCCCGGCTTGCGGGGCTAATTTTCCTAATTGTTGCATAATCGGCATGTCGGGGGTAATGCCGTATTTTTTTAATATATTTATTGCTCCCGATTCGGGGGCTGCTAGCCGCGTCATCATTGCCTTTAATGCGGTTGTGGGTATTCCGGGGTCGCCAGGCATTAGTCGTGTGGCCCGAGCATATAATCCCGCTGTTTCGACCGGACTAAGTTTGGCAATATCACCAATTGGCAACGCCCTGGGGACATAAGTCCCCATCTGTGCCATACTCGATCCCGCTTCAGTAATGGCTAAATTCAAAAAATTAGAAGCCTGGGTGGGCGTAGCCCCTGGAACCTGCTGCATTAGACTAATCAATATATCATTAATAGACGACGGCGAAGCACCTTTATCGGTTTGCGTAAAGCGAGCTACTTGTTCTAAATGTGCTAACCGCCCGGCGGCGTCTAAATCTGTACGTGATTTAATGTCATAATAAACTTTGGCTAATTTCCCTAGCCCCTCTGATCCCATTCCTGTTTTTGTCGCAATGGCCCCAACTTTTTGAACTAATCCCGGCGTTTCTTGGGACATTTGGCCCAAAAATATAGCCCCGGTAAATGATTCGTAGGCTTTGCGTGATATTTCTAGGTTTTTATTTAGTGTTTCAAGCTCTTTTTGGGCAGCCGTTGCGGCTGTTTGTATTAACGTGGTGACACCAATATACCCCGCTAACCAGGTAGCGAATTTTGCAGATAATTTTTCAAACGCTCCGGCTGATTTCTTGCCGGTCTTTTCAACCTTATCCCCCATTTTATCCGTAGCCTTACCAACCTTTTCGGTGTCACGCTTATATTTCTCGGCCCCGGTGACACCGACTGATACATCTACATCGTGTTTTTTTGGCATTATATCCTAGTAATTTGTTAGGTTTTCGCTTCTAAGCGACTTTTGGCTAAAATCGGCTACGGATACCTATAATCAACAATAATCTACTGACGGCGTGTTTCTGTGCGTTTTTCGGGGGTTATGGGCGGACACCCCCTATCCTTATGCTATTGTCACCCCGACATTGTCGTATTTTACACATTAGCTATGGTTACTCCAGCAACATCACCCGTAAATGGTTTATTGGTGGTATAGCCGTAACCTGCGGACTGTGCAGAGTTTTGCACCCAATTGAGAGTATATCCAGTATACCCAGGCCCGGCGTTCGACGTGCTATCAAGGGAAGTAAATATTACATCTTTTATAGTAAGGGCTTTACTGGTCGCCCCTTGTGCCTGCTTTACAGTTAACTTTAAGTCCGATTTGGCGGCGAGTAATAACGATTGAAACCTGTCGGAATCTTGAATAGTTAGCGAGCCGGAAATAGGTTGGCCGCCCCAAACAATATCAAGAGCGGTATAACCGACATCCCCATCACCTGATGCTCGCGATAGTTGCCCAGCGATATTCATGCTAAAATTAGTTATATGATATATGTCTGATTCGGCCCCATGATTACCGGTTAATATCTCAAGGCCAGGAGCATAAGTAATAGCCGAGGCGGCATTTACTAAAGTTATCGCGTCAGAGGTCTCCCACATGCTAGTCACAGTGTTGGTTACATCAGACGCCCAACACTCAAAACTAAATGCACAATCCGCCCGGCCTCGATGTGCAAGGTTGATTGACGCGGCATGGATATATGGGTCGTGGATTGTGTTTAACCTAAACGTTGACTCCCCCGATATCCTTTCATACCACCAATATTTATCTACCGTTCCTGCAAGTATGTCTAGGATTAAAGTCCACGCTTGCGTATTAACACCGCCCCTAGCAAACTGGGTGAGCCGGTCAACTTCAGGCATAGAGAATCCGTCGGCTCCGGCGGTTATAATATCGTCAAATCCCGCCTGGACCGAACTCGACATAAGGCCGCCAACATCAACACCGTTAACAGAATCGCTTGCGGCGTCTGAAATTCTAAATTGGGCGTGTAATAATCTATTATTAGTTATTGCCATTTTTTACCTCTAATCTATTCGGTCAACTTGAAACTTCATCATAATCGCGGACTGGTCCGGCAAACTCCAAACCAAATCGTCGCTTAAATATTCCCAATAATCCACATACACATCGGTCGTCGTCGGATGCTCTCTCTGCATGGCATCAATTACCAAATCCCGCAAACGCGAAACGCCCAATTGTCTATCACCTAATCCGCCGTCGGTGCCGACGCCGATACGCGACGCCCCGCCGTCTTTGGCCTTTATCTCCGTGCCGACTCTAATCGTAAACATGAGCGTTTGTTTTAAGTCGTGGTCGCCTTCCCAGGATGTCCGGCTGGTCCCGTCGTATTCGACAAACGCAAACGGGGCATACGATTTGAAGCTATCGCCGGAAACCAATTGGAACCGCCAATGATCGACGGTCCTAAAAACTGTATCGCCGGTTAAAGTTATCGCGGTTAAACGGGTAACTATATCGGCTTCTAAATCAGCGACTAGTCCATTATCATCGGCCATTAATCAAGTCCTAATTTCTTGATAGTCTTTGCTATTTCTTTTTCGATTGATTTTTCCATATTCGGCATTCTTTCCTCGATAATCTCCGGTAGTATTCCGGTCGATTTAACCGATACGGATTCTTTGCCGACAAATAAAATATCAAGTTGCCCGCCGACATTTCTACCGAATAATATTTTATTCGTTTTGGGATTTGTAAACCAAAACCCATCGGGCACATCTCGCGGGCTGCCATATCGCGGTACGCCCGCCTCGGTTAATGCGTTGCCGACCGGAATAGCTAATAGCCCACCAGCTTTAGCTGTTATCGTTTTCGTATCCCGCCTACCTAACAGCCAGGCATAAGGGGCAACATCTTGATCGTCGCCGACGCCGATGTAACCATACAGGTCGTCTTTATTATCTTTGTACGCTTTAACCGCCCCGGTTAACGCCCCGCTGCGGCGTTTTAATATACTACTATTACCGACCCGACGCTTAACAACGCCTGCCGTTGCATGCAACCCGGTAGTCAATCCACGAGCAATCGCATTGCTTAACTCTTTCGGAGCCTTTTTTAGAGCGTTGTCCAGATTCCGAAACTTAGCCTTGTTTAATTTAATCTCAAACTGCATTAACGACGATACCTCGCCAACGTCTTTTTAACACTCGGCAATAAATCATACGGAGCAAACTTGGTAATATTTTGCCCCTCGGCGGATACCGCCGTCAAGCCTATGTCATGCCGACGCTTGAGATAAAAACAAACCTGCTGAATCGCCGCCTCGCGTATATCGTCCGGCAATCCGGTTTGGCCGGATAACACCGAACCACCCGGTCCGATATAACCGCCGGTATAAACTATCTGGATATTATCAAAGCCGCCGGGAAATTCACCGGTCATGCGGTACGGGTCAGACGGCCACGAAATACCGGGCAGGTAATAAATACGACCGTCGGCGGCCTGTAACCGATAATCAGTATCAGCCACTAAAGCATCGACATTAGTCCAATCCCAATCGGATGAAATCTTTAGTGTGGTAATAGACACCACCGGCCAACGCTTGACGTATAACTCCATGCCGCCGGAATAATATTCGGTTGCGTCCGCCTGATTCATTATAAATGTTCGGTCGGCGTAGGTGTCGAACATGCTGGAAACACCGCGAATGATCTGGGCCAACATTTCATCATCAGAGGTGTCGGTTGACTCGTAGCCCATCCGTATCTTTATATCAGTTACTAAGCAAAGCGATTCAGTAGTCGTGGCAATTGTCATACAAACACCCTTATATTATATTTCCGTAGACAACAAACTCGGCGATAGTCGAATGGAACTCGGTCGTCGCATCCGACAATCGGGCTTGCACTTTCCACTTACCGGCGGAATCCCAGAACCCATCGACCGCCGTATATTGCATCTTGCCGTCGCTGCCGTCGGTGGTGAATACGGTATTTTGTGAAGTAGTGGTGTCGTCGGGTTTGAGAAATATAAACTCTTTTTTCGCCAACACCGAACTAATATCGACAACCGCCCCGGCGTCGTATATCGTCGCCAGGATCACCGTCCCAATATCGCTTACGTGTATTTCATCTTGCGGCATTATTTTTTCTCGATAAATATAATATTATAGTAATAAGATAAAGACCGCACGTCGTCCCCTTGATAAATATCATCAATCAGTCTGGTTAATTCCATCGGTAAGTTCATTCCGTTTTTAGTGTAACTACAGTAGCAATCCTCAATCACATAAAAGCCACGCGACGCGATAGACGGCCATAAAGCATTTAACATTTTTAATTGTAGGTTTGGTGTGTGAGACGCGTCGTCGATGATAATATCTAACTCGCCTAACCCCTTTAGTTGCCCAATAAAACCATCGTCTCGCTCGTTGCCGATTAACACTTTAACCCGATCTAATCCGTCGGTATATTTTTGCCAGCCGGTTTCGTTTTTGTCAGCCCCGTATATTTTCGCTTTAGGAAATACGTCCCTCCACAATCGCAACGACGCCCCCTTGGCAACGCCCAACTCTAACAGCTTTCGTGTCCGCCTTCTTAGCGGTCCTAAATGTAAATCGTATAAACTAGTATAATCGTGTACCCAGTATTTATCGGTAGCATCGCCCTGTAATTTCTGAAACTGGTCGGCGGCCAATTCGTGTATCGACTTTAACCCCGCCGGTGGGCGGTACGGCTGGACGCCTTCGCGGAATATATCCAACGATGAAGTTAAGCGGGCCTCCCGCCTACTTTTGAATAACCGAACGGGGATATTTTTATAGCCTAGTTTTTTTAAGATAACCAACCGGCGATAACCTTTGTGTAAAATCATATCGCCGTTATCGGTGTAAAATTCTAAGGGGCTTCGCGGGCCGTTTTTCTTGATGTCGTAAAATAACTCGATAGCCGAATCGGTTTTTTGTTTTATATGCTGATAACCCTTTTCGGTTATCGGATCGCGTAGTTTTTTGTTTAAGTGTCCGGCTAGATAATTCCAATACTTATAATCAAAACAAGGCTTTAATTCGTCGGCGGATATATCGTCAATCAATTCACTAAACGAATCAAAGAATATCTCTAATCGTTCACGCTTAGATGGGTCTGATATTTCCTTGCGTTTATCCCATAACAAATCGACCGAAAAATCCCGCAAGCCCTTTATGTTTGTCCCTTGTTTCGGCGACCGTATCCCCTCGCTGATTTTCATCGGCCAACCTGGAACCGGCTCAAACTTTTTAATCAACCAATCGAAAGAATACTTTTGAAACTTCCATTTATTATTCGTCCATTTATCTATCGAATAATCTATAGATATTTGCTTTTGTTTTTTGCCAAGAGCATACGGCGACTTCTTACGATTCCAATGAGCGTACCAAGTATCTTTATTGACAATGAACCGCCCGCCCGACAGCCAGGTCATACAGGCAATCTCGACGCCTTCCTGCCCAAACGTGCCATGATTTTCGTCAAGACCGCCCCAACCTAAGAACCGTTCGCGTTCTATCAGCCAATTAGACCCGCTACAAGTCATAACATCATCGACGTTTTTGTGTTTATGTTTAGCGGCATATTCCGGCCACGCCAAACCACGCAAGCCGCCTTTAGGGTCGGACGGATGCGACAAATAACGATAATCACAATCGGTCTTTTCGCGGCGTACCCAATTTTTAGACGCTAACTCATAGCGACGGGACACGACGGTATAATCTTTTTTCCAAACGCTTATTAACTTTTCATCAATACCATCATCGACAATACTGTGCGGGTCAAGCCTCATTAAGAATCGACCCTTCGCTTTATTAGCGAGAATATTTATCAGGGGCCGCATCCCCTTGCGTTCTTTGCAGTCAACTACAACTAGTCTATCGTGGGGTACTAGCGGCGGGTCGGGGGTATAATTATCCAACCCAACCACTATCTCATAATTCGTTTTTAACTTGGCGTGTAAGTCGTCAATGGTTCGCTGTAAGTAAATCTCGTTACGAGCAGGCATGATAACCGATATATCAATCGGTATATCAGGAACAACTATTGATGTTTTATGTTTCCAGGTCGGTAGCGGAGCGAATTTGTCCGACAGCCATTGCAGGTCGTGTACTTGTTGCGGCCATTTATTGCGGCCCCATAATTCAATCGAATATTTACGAGCCGCTCGTTGCCCCTTACCACTCATCGGCCACGGGATACCAGCCGGACCGTCGCCTTTGCGGAACCAATGAGAGAACCACGTATTCTTATTAACAACTTGCCGACCACCGGATAGCCACGCTTTACAGGCAACCTCGACGCCCATCTGCCCCCAATGGCCATGAGCCTCGTCCATGCCGCCCAAATCCCAAAACCGGTCGCGATGCAAAAACCAGCAAGCTCCCTGCCCAGTCATTACGTCGCAGATTTTATCTTTACCGCGATTGGCTTTATGTTCTTTATATTCGTCGGGAAACTCACGGGCAATCGGGGCGTCCCAATACTGTACTCGCAACGGCATATCGGTAGCGGTCGGCGACCGGAACCACATGAAGTCGGTCATCTTATTTAATTTTGGCGTCCAATTAACAACGTCCAGGTTGAACATCCTGGGAATTACCGTCCAGTCGTATTCGCAATCGGCTCTTAGTTTAACATCAAAGCCTTGATCGAACATCGAATGGCCGTCGGTCTTTAAGATGTATTTCGCGTCGGTTCGCTTAGCGGCGACATTAATCGACTGACGTTGGCCGATAGCGGTTTGATTGTGTATCGGTTTAACTCGCGGGTCGGTCGATATTTTTATCGGCTCATCATACCCGTCAAGAATAGGGATGACCTCAATATCACCTTCCGCTTTTTTTAATACATCCTCTATCGTGTGCGGTAAATAAATTTCATTGCGAGCCGGTATTATTACACATACTTTTTCATTAATTGATTGCAAGCTCCAAATCCTTTTCCTGGTCTATCCCTAAACCCAAACCTAATCCCTGATTAATATTTAAGTCAAATGGTTTCTCGGTATCTATATTCATATCCAAATCGTATATCGACGAAACAAAACCCGACGGCGAGGCACTAATCGACGCCGACGGCGAGGCGGATACCGATGAACTGATCGACGCCGACGGCGAGGCGGACACGCTCGCGGAAATCGACGCCGATATACTTGACGATACCGATGAGCTTATAGATGTTGACGGTGACGCACTACGAGAGGGCGATGCAGATAAAGATGAACTTATTGACGCAGAAGGTGAAGCGGAAATCGAAGTCGAAGGGCTTGCACTGCGTGACGGTGAAGCCGACAGGCTGGATGATATACTCGCCGATGGACTAGCTGATATGCTCGCACTAATACTAGACGACGGCGAGGATGATATACTAGTTGACGGCGATGCACTTCGCGACGGCGAGGCCGATAAAGATGAAGATATGCTTGCCGACGGCGAGGCGGAAATACTAGCGGAAATTGATGCCGACAAAGACGATGATATACTAGAACTTGGGCTGGCACTGCGAGATGGCGAGGCGGATAAAGACGACGATATAGAGGCGGACGGGGAGGCGGAGACACTTGCGGACGGTGAAGCAGACGGCGACGAATCATCGTCAAGAGACTGAAAGGCTCCAATATCATTAGACCAAACATCGGCTTCGCCGTCATCATATTGAAAGGCCCCAATGTCATTATAAGACTGATAAGCCATAGCAAATTACCTTAAGGGGTAGGCGGATTTGCTCCTGCCCCAGCATTATAGCTATCCCAAAACGCTTTGGCAAATCGCGAGTCTATCGCTTTTTTACGAGCTAGGCTATCGACGCCGATATTCATATCTGCCGCACCATCAAAGTCGGGGTCACCATGTACGTCTGCCCGGTCGCCTACTCCTGTGCCGGCGACACCCGCTGCCGGGGAAGCGTCTGTATCGGTCCAGTCGCCAATATTAGTGGTATTGTCGAAAAACAGATTATTCATCTCGATCAACATTTCGGACGGGCCAGAATCGTGATCTAATCCTATTGTGCAATCGGTTATAATATTATTAATCGCTATCGCTTGGTAGGCGATGGCGTTGGTGTTAAAAATACCTATATGGTCTTTAGCATTGCCATCTACAGTATTACCGATCCAAGTACATGTAGAAGTGGCATTCGTATCAAAATCAATATCACCATTACCATAAGCCGTACAATACACACAAACCTGATTGTCAGATGATATTCCGTGTGCCGTGTTGTTTCTGATAATACACGCGATAAAATTACAGGTATTAGTTACATCTGCACCATTACCTCCATTATTATCAATCAGGCAGTTAACAAAATTGCAAGCGTTATCAACCTGTATGCCGTGGCTGCCGGAATTATAAACTCGGCAATTAATGAAATGTGATTTGTCTGATGTGTTCCCATATATACCAACGCTTGCCGCATTAACAAAGTTGAAATTTCTAAAAATCACATACGTAGACAATCCAACCGGCGAAAAATCCAAACCATAATCGAAGCCCTGAGCGTTGCAATCAACTATAACTATCCCGCCGTCACCTGGATCGGTGTGGTATCCCTCAAACACATTGGGCGTTGTTACGGCTGGAGACGATTGGTCGAGATATATGGGCGTTGCCCCAGCCGCCCCGTCGTGATCGGCGTCGTCGGCCTCAGCGGCCAATATGCCGTAGGCGTCAGAAAAGGCTTTAACCCATACTTTGAAATGATTGGCCCCACCGTCGGCGGCTATGTCACTTGTGGCTTCATATAAAAACTTAAACTTATCGCCGATTGCACCGGTGCCACCAGGGGCAGCGGTTGCCTTATCAACATATCTGGTTTGCAGGGCCATTAATCGTCCTCTGGTGGTTTAACGTACTTAACGGTAGGTTCTGGTCGATAAACAATATTGTCGCCAACATAACGACCATAGATTATATCGGCATAATTCTTTTGCTTGATCTGCTCGCCGTCGATAATAATATAATCAGAATCAATATGAACACGAGGCGATCTGATAGTTGTATTACAGCCTATCACTGTACTTCCTGGCGGGACTTCACAATTCACTAAATTACAATTGATAAAAATCCTTGGCGTGTCATCGTCGGGAAACAACCGATTGCCCACCATGCTGCCACCGTCGTTAATTGGATTATTATGGCAAAAATTACACTCCCGGTATTCTGTATCGACAATACTAGGCGTAGATCGATTAGAAAAGTTTTTATCCCTAATCACCGGCAACATCCTCCTGTAGCCCTTCTAAAAACACCGACAAATCCACCCCTAGCCGTAAAAGCCGTTTCATTAGAGGATCTTTTTGGAGCCACAGTCTTTGTTGGTGTCGCGGCAGTTTTGCAAACGCTTTTAGCCGTGGTGTCATATAAGTACGTAGGGTATCTAAGCCACTATAATATTGCTGATAAGTATTATTGGTTGTATTAATGATTAGGTTTGCCACAATAATCCTTTAACTCGGCGTGTAAGCGGTGGTTGTATGACCGATAAACGTCATATTGATCGACATAGTAGTAGTGGCGGCATTAGCCGTTACTCTGATTATATAATTAGACCCTAACGCTAATTGGAACATATTAGTTTGTACTGATGTCGGCACAAACGACCCGCCGCCGTAATATTGCATCCACGGCACGCCGTATGAAGTAACCAGAGTTGGGTCGGCTATAACGGAAATATCGCTATAGCAATCGGAATAATTATCGTTTCGATTCTGAACCGCAATATCAGAACCGGCGACATAACCGGCGTCGGATATGTTCGGGTCGCGGAATAATTCTACCGTAATAGAATTATTGGCCGCACAGTTAAACTGCAAGCCGATTTCGGTATAATCGCAACTAGTGGCATCTGATATTTGAATCGCGTATTCTTTAGTTTCGGTGTCGCTCATCGCCTCCATATCAGTAACGATATAACACGCTCCCTCGGCTACACCATGCTCAAAGTGATCCATCACCGACAAGGCTCCCTTGTGAACATGAGCCAAGCAGTCTGGATTATTAGATTTATCCCCGCACGCGATATACATAGACCCGATGCCGGGTTGTTCTACTTTTGACATTATTTAACTCCTGCAACTATCGCGGATTCGGCAAACTTATACACGTAGTCCGCAAAGTGTTTCGAGGTATATTTACTTAACATTAAACGCCGCCCCGCGTCGGCAATCGGTTGATATGTCGATGGGTTAGACTTAAACGCTTTAATATGTTCGATAAAATTGTTTTTATCGACATATATACAAGTCTCGCCGTCGATAAATCCAAGCTGCTCATATTCTTTATGATACTGGGCGAAACAAACGCAACCGGCAAGCGGTATCTCGAAATATTTCGGCACCGGATAAAACTCACACAACGCCAACGCCCCGGCGTATTCGGCCAACATACTACCAAACGCCTCGCTCTTGGGCGTGTTTTTATCGCGGTGACAATGTTGACGAGTAGTTACGCAATCCTGCCCGAAGGCCCATTGTCGAAGTTCATAACATTTTAACCGGCTCGACCATGTAGCCCCGTTTGCCAATACCTGCGGTTTGCGTTCTGCTAAAGTCGTCCGTCCCGATTCAAATAATGATGCGTCCGGGGCAGTCGGAAAATACAAGAGTATATCGTCAGGATTGCGGTCGTATTCTATGATATGCTTGGCAATGTAATCATAGTAGCCCTGCTTGTAAGGGCTAATGATATACTCGACGCCTCGCTCTAAGGCCCGCCGTGTTCTTTGTTTGGCCGATAATTTATGAACAGGATCGCCGTTGGCATATCGCCCGTAAAATTCCTTTTGATGCGGGTCGTTAAAGTATTCGATCTTTAACGCCGGATGTCTCTCGATGCCTTCGATTTTAATATGGTGCGAACTGTGCGGGTCAAAAAAGATAATTACATCGGCGAAGATAGCGTCGGCGTGGCAATCATCGTTAATCGAAATCGTTTGCTTGAACCTGTCGACTAATGACAGGAACATGCAGCGATACGACCAACTATACGCCGCAGCTTGCAACTTGTGATCGTTTTTATTATATACTATTGCGGCCCTCATTTATTCTTAGCCTCCCACGCCGCAATCAAATACAAAGTCATTATGCCTATTGATATTGGTAATATAATGTCTATGCCTGTCATTTCTCAATCCTCTCGAATACCTGTAAATTCTCCTGGAACCATCGCAGACAACTAGGCCTACCGATGATTGTCTTACAACTTTCCATTAACGTCTGTGATAAATCGGCCCGGTATTTATGCGTGCCCCGCCATACACCGACTTCGGCCCCGATAATAGGGATGCTCTTTGTGAGCACGCTGGCTATAGCTAATTGCCTTCCCATAAATTAATCCTTTGCCAAATTCTTATCATCAGCCTTCCTTTTCACAGCGAACCACGGCACACGGCGTAAAACATCATGGCCGCCCTTGTGTCCATAAGTCGGCCCCTTTTTTTTGTTGTTACCTAACAACTCGCCATGGTCAGCGGTAATTATAATCGGGTCTTTTAATTTGTCGATATATAACAATATTTCAGCAAGAGCGTATTCCAGGTTCTCCCGGTAGCACGCTATTAGTTTGTCCCATCCGAACTTGAGGCCATATTTAGTCGCCGCTTGATACAAAGTCCCGCCGGCAGTGCTGGTAACCGGCTTTTTTTTAGACATCTGGATAATGTCGTCGTGCAGTAGTTTTCCTTGTTCGCCCATAAATGGCAAATGGGGCGGTATTAAGTGGGCCATTATTTTTTTATCGGGATATTTTTCTTGAGCCTCAACCGCTTTCTCTAACGTGCGAGACGGCACGCACCAATCAGTCGCCGAGCCTAAAATGTTTATAGCAAAATGAAAGGTTTTGTGCCGGTCATTACGCCATACCATCGGGTGACCGGTAACCAACACAACATCGTCGTGCCTTCCCCTCCAATTATGCTTATACCAGCCAGACGTTTTACAAACGCTACTGTCGACTTCAATTAAATCGCCGGTAATCGCGTGGTCTTTAATTACCGAAGCGAATGTATCGAACCGGCAAGCGTCCAAAATAATAAGCGTTTGCCAATCACGATCCTTAATTAATTCGCTTTGGTTTTTTAGCTGAGTAAGTGAAATCATTTGAACGTGACTATCTTTGGAGTGGAATAGGATCCTGGGTATTCGGTAAAACCAAAGGCTAATATATTAACCGCATGTCCTACCTCCGATAATTGGGCTGTTGCACCTAATATATTTATCTCGCCACTACCACGCGGGGCCGCTACCACATAAGTCTCAAATCTATTGCCGTTATCACAATCGGCAACTAGCACTTTTTCATAAATACCAATATCCGCTCGGTCCAATATATCCAAATCAATCCCGATGCTGCCGTCGCAATCGGCATCGGCTTTAGTTACGACAGCCTCATGTATTTTGGCTCTCAAATATTCCCGGTACATATTAATCCTTTCCTTTGCTCGCCAACACTTGCTTATCGGCGATGTCCTTAAACTCTCCGTCTAATAATAACTTAGCCATTAGTCCGAATTGTTGCGGTCCGCCTATTCCCGTGTTGGTATATTCGCCGGAACCTTTTCGCAATAGCCACGTACCCCCGTTCATCATGTCAATGCCACCCCAAGACGTAGCAAATTCAGTCATGACCGGCTTATTATCTTTATCGAATATAACATCGGCGGCGAGGCGGGTAATATTATACCGATTAGAAAACTCATGGATATATTCCATCACCTTTACTAACTCATCGACCGGCGTATCGTATCGCTCAACCCCATGATCGCCAATAGAGGTACAAGTAACTATACCCCGGTTGCCGATAAATCTTTTGGCGATCCAAAAATAACGATTAGCCAACACTACGACGCGATAGTCAAATTTATTCGGGAGATATTCCTGCCAAAGCAAAGGTGTGCCATTAGACAAAAAAGATTCAACTTCTTTGGATGCCTCATCCTCGGTATGTATTATTCTTATACCTGAACCGCCCGAACCATTACTGGGCTTTGAGATAAAAGGATATTCGATGTCCGTTAAGACCACAGCCGCCTCAGCCTCGTCGTTTAATATCCGGCTAAACGGGAAGTAATCGGGGTATGCTTCGTATTGTTTTGTCTTGTCGGTGTAAAGTAAGCATTCATGTAGCGTCGGTATTAACGTAACGGACGGGCGGAAATAATGAACGCGGTCGGCGAAAACCAAATCGGACGCCAGCCGGGACGAGCTGTGATGTAAATTAAACCACATCGACGCCCCGTCCACAGGCAGCACCTCGTTAATATTATTAGAGATTTGGGCCATACCGCCCAATACTTTAATCTCGTAAAATATATTCTGATTCCAGCCGCGTAAATCGTTATTGAGATATATTTTCGGTACCATCTCCATTTTATTCCTGTATTAAATTACGGTTTGCCCCAAACCCCTCCTTGACGCCTTTGTCAAACGGATAATCATTGCGTGCAAAATACTCATATAGCGGAGCTTTATAGTTGGCGTTCTTTAATTCCGGCGTCAAGTGTAAAAACTCCTGGACTAAATCAACATCAAGATAAGGATAGCGGGCTTCGACGCCGTAAAGACGACCAATAAATTCTGTTTTAGCGATATAAGCATCCATCGTTCCTTTATCAAAATTACCGTAAGGAAATACCGACGCTAAATCGTCGGGGAATAACCCGCCTAGTTGTGATTGGGAATAGTGTTGGCGTCCGGCCTGTCCATAGTCGCTGAATATTTCATCAGAACCTTGACCGGACAACATAATTGATCTGGCGGCACGATTACCCATATCGCACACAAACGCATCGCCAGCCGACGCCTTATCGAATTTATAATTATATTTCCATTGTATCACGTCGCTGCCCCGCCAGTGGTTTGTTAAGCATTCATAATCAACGCCATTGTTGATTACATAATTACTGTAGTCTAAATATTCCTGTTTGGTTATTTGGTAACTATAATAGTTGTGCCTATGGAAAGCTTGCCGCCTAGCAATTATCAACATATTCTCATTGGCGATTAGCGTATAAGCCTCGAACGGGATGTTCTGTTTTTTTAACTCACAAGCAATACAGCCCGAATCATAACCACTGGATAAGCCGATAAATAGCTGGTCGGCGACATCTTTAGTCCGTTTAGCAATACTTTCCTCGAACGCCTCAATCCATTTATCGTAAGTTTTTACGTTTTGGGTTAAGTCCCAATCGACGACATTAGAAACGGAGACGCTGCTACCAGAACCAAAATATCCATTACAATATGTTTTATATGTATTGGCTCGTAATTTTTCATTAGCTCCGGGTGCCGGATAATCAAACACTTCGATTAAATCATTTTCGCTATACTTCAACCACAGCGGCTTTGACGCAAACGCATCTACCGCAACTACCATCACATTAGTCCGTCTATCTTGTAGTACTAATGCAAAATCACCGTCGATATATTTAACAAATTCAGGACCAAACGCCGAATACAACTCTAGCAGATTAGAATTATAAACCGCCCCGTATAGTTGTATCGTTATATCCCCGCTACCGTTTTTAATCTCCTTCATCGTTCATTCCACCTTTCCAAATGTCCGGTCCATAAATCGTACATCGCCCCGCCGTCAGTACGCATAATATCAAGATTAAACTTCCGCTCTCGTAATACTTTCCGCCACGGACCTTTATAATGAACCACACAGGCATCCTCAAAATTCGCCGTCCGCCTCGCCTCAT
The DNA here is from genome assembly GCA_024231695.1 of FCB group bacterium. Taxonomy (GTDB): domain Bacteria; phylum Zixibacteria; class MSB-5A5; order GN15; family JAAZOE01; genus JAAEQF01. The sequence continues at coordinate 22,925 of JAAEQF010000145.1, read as the reverse complement.
TCATATACTTACACGGCACACCACGCAACACGCAACCGTCACGAACAAATCCGTTGGGATTCATATAATCAATCGAATTGCGGGTGTCTATCATCCGACCAAATACGGTCTGCTGGATGCCGCCCCATTTGCGGTAATGACCCCCGTTGAAATATGGAACTAACCCGTCAACTTCTTTTTGCCAGCGATTATAAAACGCCCGGACCTTATCGGAATTAATAACATATTGTATGCCGCAGTTTACCGGCCAATGAAACGTCTCGCCCGGCTCGGTTTTATACGTAAACATTATATCAAAGTTGGTTGGGTCCGGGATATGTTCGTCGAATCGTTTACGAATCAACATGTCGCAATCCAGGACAACCATCGGGCCATCCAGGGCATCGTTAACCCCGGCGGTCATAAAAAACCGCTCGATAGCAATTTGCTGCTGATGCCCTTTGACGCCGTCTTCGATTTGTATATTTAGTCCGCGTTGCTTCAAGTTATAATAATATAATTTGGCCCGCGGAGACTTGCGTTTAATCTCTTTAGTGACATCCAACGATAAATCATCGTAGTATATAATCGGCTGGGCATCGCTACCGTAAACCTCGTCTATGCTATTCAATAGTACAAATAGGTAGTCGGCAAAATCGTCGCCATATACGCAGGTTAAAAATCGTAGGGGTTTCATCCTTGTCCACCTCCGGTCGGCATATTAGCGGCGGCAAAATGCTGTTTGACCATGCCTTTTTGTAGTTGCTTCAACTCGGCTTTTTTTGCCCGGCGGCGTGCCGCCCGGCTGCTTTCTAATCGCTCGGCGTACTCTTTTGATTCCGGCTTGTGATTAGCAACGGCGGACTCAAGCACTTTTTTCATGGCAACGCCGGTTTGCTCTAAATTAAACAGGTTGGCCGCCTTTGCCACTAAACATTCCGATTCTGTGTGTGGCTTCTTAGCTTGAATGTCATCCCACAATCGCTTAATCTCATCAGCATAGGCTATTATGTTTCGCGGGTCAGCCCCGTATTGCGTATAAGGGCAATCGCCCCCGGCGACTATCGGCGTACCACACGCCATCGCCTCGCGAATAACACGAGTAGCAATTACATGAGGCGTTACCACCATATCGGCGGCCCGATAAGTCTCGACCATCTTGGATATAGTCCCCTTGCGGTCGCCGAAACCACCGCCCTCGTCCAGCCATTTAGTCATGTTCATTACCGCGTCGTTTTTGCGGATACCGTAAACGTGAACCTTCGCGGTCGGGCAATATTTCTCTTGAAACAACAACGCCGCGTGCAAGACATTATATGGCGTCGTATCTTCCCGCCACTGGTCAACAATTACGATGTTAGGCGACCCGGAATTTTCACCGAAGTCCCGTTTCGGACCTTCCGGGCGAAACTTTTCCAGGTCGCACATCGCAGGTACATAATGCAATTTTGACTTGTCAAGGAGCCGCGACCAATGGAATATGTGTTCGTCCCAAAATGAAACAAAACTATCCCATACGTCGCGTTCAGAATAGATTGTGCGATAAACATCGTTCGGGGTATAGACACCCAACAGAAACGAGTTTTCCGGTCGGCCATGCAAACACATAACTTTCGGCTGTTTGCCGGAGTACATGTATTTCTGCGGGACTAGAACATGCCGCACTAAAACATCGGCCTCCTCGGCCCATTCCATTTTCTCGGTGGTCAGCCATTCGTCGGTATAGATTTTCGCATGGGTAAATTCAACGCCCGGCGAACTAGTAACCGCAATCAACCGGGCGTCTATTCCCTGTTCACGCTCGGCCTTAATCAAATCCTTTACCGTGCCGTACTGCCCGGATAGATTCGGAGCAAATCGGCTGAAATGTGCTACTTTCATAATCTCTCTTTCCGTTAGAAATTGTTGAATTAAGGCCCGGTGACGGTTTTGACCCGACATCTCCCTAATAACTAGGGCGTGTTACAATTACACTAACCGAGATATAAATCGGCAGGCCCGCCCCCTCGACGGGCCGTACCGATATAAACAAAGTTGTTGCCAACAAATTAATTGGTAATCGCGGTGGGTGGGACTTCCTTCTGATAACGGTTGTCTTTTAACAAAAGGAATTGCAAGGCACACAACGCCGAGGCCGTCGTGTCGGAAATCGTAACATAAAAACAGTCACGATCCACACCATCGTCGGCGGCATTGTAAATGTCCGCAGCGTCAAACTCAACCAGCGTCATGCCCTGGTTAATCGAATCGGCGTCGGAATCGTTAGGATTCCACGCGTCAGATATAGCCATATCAGATAGGTGTAAATCAGAGGTGTTATCGGTCATCAACTCGTAAGTTGACCACGTATCCCCGGCTAAATCCGAAACGGTCGCCATTGCAACTTGGGCTTTGCGGAATTGAAAAGAATCTATCGCGGCGGCATTCGCCCCGGCGATATTGGAGCAGGCCCAAAAGTTGATAACCGCATCAGCGTCCGCCCGTGTGTCGCCCCAATTAAACAAACACATTACGTGATCGTAATTCTTGAGGCTAATCGTCCGGCTCTCAGTTGTCGAACCGGCACCCTGTGAATTACCCGCTTTAAGATCGTAAGGCGGGAAACCTTGAACAATATGAATAGGTCCTAATTGTCTCATAGTATAAAACCACCTTTCTTACTGGGTCGAGAGAGCGATGAACGGCGACAATTCGTCGGTGTTATCACTTCCGCCAGTTGGGTATTTCGGGGTTAATGGTTCAGACCACCAGGGCTGCCCGTCATAACGCATGACGGCCCTGAAAGCAGTTTCGTCGTAATCAAACTTAAGGTGAATGGACTTGTCCATCACCGGACCAGTTCGACCCGCTTTACCGCCGACAAGATACTGACTGAAATCAGCCAAGATAATATCGCCGGTCGTTCTCGCGGCTTGGCAATGCTCGGTAATAATCACCGGGCGGCCAAAGACTGTACCGTAAGGCGAAACCGCAGCATTGGCAGGGTCGCCAGCAACATATATCGGGGTGTGCGAAGTCGAGATGTCGCTGCAATCAGAATCTAAACAATGAACACAAGCAGTCATTAGGTCCGGCAACGTGGAAGGACTGATAAGCCAAACGGCCCGTTGATGACCGCTGGGGTACATCGAACTCCACATGTTAACCAGATCAAGATAACTGATACCGCACCCTTGACGTGTCTCGGTAATCAGACAAGGCGAATTCATAATACCTAGCGGCATGTTTGCCCCAGTACCATTGATGAAGTCGTTATCTTCATGCCAAGCTAACGTCTGACCGAATAAATCAGTCAAAAGCGGCTCGATAGAAATCGGTGAATCTTCCATTAACTCATCCGAAACGTAAGTCAGCAGCACGGTCTTATGTAGTGTCAACTGAACACGTTCAAATTTGGGTTTGGAAGGATTCTTTTGACCGGCTTCGGCGGGACGCTTGATGTCTAAAGCACCAAACATACCATCGCCGGCAGGCCGATGATCGTAATCGACCAGGGCCGGTATCCGAACCGAGTTAGTATTCATCGGCACGAATCTCGCTCGCGGCCTAACAACCGAAGCTTCAAGCGACCGCTCCAAGAGCGACGCCGAAAACTCGGTCGGGACCAAATATCCGCCCTGTTCGGGGTCGGACTCGGCCATGTGTCCGGTAGTTTTACCGGTCCATGCTTTCTTGGCTTTATCTTCACTGCGAGCTTGATACTCTCGCATCGCTTTGTGGGTGCTGGTATTCGCACCGGGATCTTGTCCAACGATGAAAACTTTTTGAGCAAATTCAGCTAGACAAGAAAAGCCGCCCTTAGGATCGTCTTCAACCCGGTCTTTAACGTCAAACGGTATCGCCTTGGGTTGAGCCTTTTTTAAGGCACGAACCATTGACTCGGTGGTGAGATTGATTAAATCCTGTTGCTTTTTGTCGGCATCATCTTCAAGTATCTTAACTTCAGGATTAACAATCTCTATGATTTTTTCGTCGATGTAAGCCTGTATGCGTTCTTGTTCACAATCCAAGTCCAATACATGGCCCTTCGGGAATAAATCTTCACCATTTTGCCAACCGTTCTCGCCTACCACTTTAATTGTAATCATAGATCACTCCTTAAAGTTTAGGGATTTTAGTTGTTCAGACTTTTTAGTCCGTCCTCGTAAATGGCTGGCGTCCATGTCTATCGCCCGTCCTCAAATGAGCAGCGACGATGTATCGCATGGCTGGCGTCCATCCCCAGAGCAGCAACCGTAAAGTTTGGGCCTTATACGCGACCCAGATATGTAGTCTCGAAATCCTCTGCGGCATCAGCCGCAAGTTTTTCGGTGTCTATAACCCGTTTTACCGGGATTACATCATTAGTATTTATTGTTGGCCGTTTAATTGTCGGATTGGCCGTCACAATCTCCCTAGTGGTAACCGTAGGGGCCTGCTTAACTGCCGACTGTTTAATAGCCTTTGGTTTTAATATAAAGTCAGGAGGAACCTTGCCGAATTCCTCGTAATGTTTTGCCAAGTGTTTATATACCCCATGCCTATCCTGTTCGGGAATTGATACCGCCCCTGTTTGTAATTTTGACATTGACTCGACTAGGCCCAACCAAACAAGCGGATTGCTAACCGATGACCGGTGATGAATAAACTTATATGAATTTATGTCGGTTAAATTATCGGTATCAGCCCACGCCGACATTGACATTAAATTTTCGGTATTAGCCCCGGACCTCTCTTCGGTTAAAGACCATCCAGATTCTATCCCATCGATAGGCGTTTCAATATGTGGCAATGCTTTTTTATCGGTTATTACGGTAGTTATCGGCGTGTGAATCTTGAGGTCTTTTTGCATCTCCACCGACATGGTTAAATCGCCTTTACTCACCGCGTCGATTGTAGCTTCGGGGTTAGCTGGCACATTAACTAGCGAATATTCCAGCATCATTACTTTATCATGGATATACCGGACACCCTTAAGCGATTTATCCTTTTTGACATCTTCATCGGTCGGCGAATGACCGGCAATCGAGATAAAGCCAATTGACACCGTATTAATTACACCCTCTTGCATTAGGTTAAATATCTCTTGAGCCTTAGTGCTGCCCTGGGCAACACGCCCCATAGATAGATACCCTTTTTTGTCGCGGCCTTCTTTCCACGGCTTAATCCATACGGCCTTACCGATAGGCGGCTCAATGTAATTATGTGCCCATAGTATCACCGGGTTTTTTCTAAACTGCGAAAAGTCGATGCCGTCCGGGTTTACAATCTCATTATCTCGGTCGCGAACACCGGTCGTAATTTTGGCTATAAATTCCCTGGCCCCATCTTTAACAGCCAAATCGGCAGACGCCTTTCCCGCATAAGTTTTACGGGTAAACCCTGCCATTGATTCAGGGTTAGTATAATCCTTGTCGCTCATTTGCTCTCGGATCACTTCTACAGTTGACTGTTCTACTTTGCTATATTTAATAGCCATATTTTACTCCAGATTCATCCAAATAGATTACTACCTGTTGTGCAGCAATCAGAAGATATTACACCATAATACGCATCGTGTTCTTTTATCGACATAGATGCCGATGCGTCGGATTCTGATTCTTTAAGTTCATCCATACGAGACAATATGCCGGGGTCCATATCGCCATGTTCGCTCGGTTGCGACCGTTTCCAGTCAAGCCACTCTTGGGCGTTGTTAAAATCGCTCGCTTGCGGGTCTGACTTTAACTCTAATATCTCGCCGGGAATGTTTTTTGCTTCTACTTTTTTGCCACCTAATACCGTCGCGACAATCCCGGCACTAACACCAGCCATCCCCTTTAGAAAATTACGCCTTTCCATCGCTTAACTCCTTCTCGATTTCCTTGGCCCCATCTTCAACCTCCCTAAACCCCTTACGTAATTCGACTACGCTTTGCCCTAGCCCCCTTGCTATTTTCGGCAATCGTGTGCCGAACAACAATAACGCAATCAACGCAATTACACACAACTCCCACGTTCCCGGCATACCAAATGCCAACATTAAATCTTTCATATCACTCTCCTGTAAAATTAATCTGTTACCGGCAACCAACTACATCGACAGTTCGGATGAAACGGCAGTTCCGGCTTTGAATCTATAGGGAATTTCTGTCCATGATACGGCAGGCATATTGCACATGCGTCTGGGGCCGCGTTCCATTCGACCTTAACTATACCCGCTTGTTTGTAAGTATTAACCGACCCCTCATTCATTGCCTGAGAGGTTTCGGTTCGAGAAATCATATTAGCCCGCTCGCGTTGTTTCTTTTTATAAAGATCACCAATTTCTTTACGCTTAGGAATCGGCCTGGTGGGTTTGCCGTTTTTATCGGGATGTCCGACCTTGAATCGTTTCATTTCCTCCCACTGTTTTTTATTAAGTCCAATGTTGCCGCGTATTTCCGAGGCAATCTTAATATGGGTTTTGCCGGTCGATAAACCATCGGCAACTATCCCGCGTACCACTTCCTCGGTGTTCTTGGTAATCGTAGTAATCCGTTTGGCCGCATGTTGTTTAGCCCACTCTACCGCCGAGGTCGGACCGATGATCGGTTGTGATACCGCCGCCGGTAGTTGTGCCGCCCCAAATTTACCCCCGGCATTTAACGACCGTACTATTTGCGGTCCTAACGAGGCGATACCGGACGCTTCAACTTCCACCCACGCATTAATCGTTGCGGCTTCATAAGCGGCAACGCTGGATGTAGTAAACTGATTAATAAACGGCATAACGATAACCGTAGTCGCCGCAAACCAACCTAACGCCGCCCGCTCCATATCGCGTTCTATTTTAGCCAACTCATCAACATCGGTAGTATCAGTCAAGGTTTTATAAATATGACTGCGTTGGTGTATTGATTTTTCATCGTCGGCATCTGATTCGCTTGCAACATCAGAACCGTCGCCGCCGAAACCTGGCGGCAATACCGGTTCGGGCGGATTGATTATTTTATCCAGCGGTTTATACGTACCTAATACTAAAACCGTATCACCATCAACCACCGGCTCTAACCCGTCAATCTCGCGTATCTCATTAATGGTTAACGCCCCGCCCTTTTGCCGCTCCGTTTGTTTTTTAAGTTGAAATTCCTTGTCTTCAGGAACCGGGTTATCGGGAGCAACAAACAATTTCTCATCATAACACGGCAGAATATTTTGATTAATCATATCCGCCTCGTCGATAACCAGCGGATTAATTGTATCGGCCATATAGGTGCGATTGGCGGCCTCGGCATGGGCACGCGTACTATTCTCTGTAACCTTCGATATGGGTACACCAAAGATGCCGAATATCTTTTGCATCGTCGAGGACATACCCTTCTCATAGTTTATATCGGTCGGCTTCCACGCCAACGGCAACGGCTTTAAGCCACTATGTAGGATAGCGAATTTACCGGCGTTATGGAATCCACCATGCAAACGCATTAACTCTTTACGTTGCCGCTCAATAGACGTGTCATTGATAAACTCCTCGGTCCCCAACACAAACGGGATAACTGCCCCGTTATCTAACACCGCCCGCTCAAACTCATCGAAGTCAGCGTTTAACGTAACTGCCAAATACGACGCCTCCATCGGGCCTAAGCCATAATACATCGACTTAACCGATGGGTATTTGAAGTGTACTACATCTTCCGGTTCAAATATCTCCTGGTTAGACGGTTCGGCCCCGTAAACATAACCCTTAATAAATTTGTCGAGGTCGGGAAGGATGCGAACATGCTGGGCGGGCATAACCCATATGGATTCCGGTACACCGTTTTGGTCTTTGGGTACTAACCAATAAGCGTTGCCGGTTACTTGCTTGTATAACTGCGTCAACCCCCGCAAACTAAATCCGTTTAAGAATTGATTCACCTCGGTTGATAAGTTTAGCCACGGATGAGACAACACCTCCTCAACGTCCACCGCCTTATTCATATGCGGTATTAATTTTGGTTCACTGAAGAACCTATCCTTAGTCGCTTTCGATACCGCTCGGACCGGCACGCTCCGCCTTATCTTTTGACTGCCACGCGGCACGCCGCGATATAACCGTAACGGATTGGCCGCTACCGCGTCGGCATTACGATTGGCACACGCATATGCCCAGCCGCTATATTCACGGATTAACGCCAGATAATTCGACGGCGTAGCAAGACCGCGTTCAAACGACGTAAATTTAGGCAACGACGACCGGATAAATCGACGTATATCGTCCGGTAGTTTTTCTAACTCACCGGCAAATTTACGGTTATCCAACCATCGGGAGAGGATGGGTATTTTCATATTATGCTTAACCCCAGGAAATGCCTAGCTACCATACTTAGATATAACCTCGATAACGCGGTCGTAGGCATTGCGTTCACGAGGCGACATTATATCAATCACCAGGTCGTTGTATTCGTCTTGTGTCATATCTGATACATGATTGGCTCGAACATGATTGGCGATTCGCGTCGGGCCAATCAATGAGATATAATCTACATCGTCCGGGGCAACGCCCAATACTTTAGCCAATGCTATGCGATCACGAATACTCATTATTTATATTTGTTTCTGATTTTCTTGACCTTGCCGTTTGGTTTCAAGGCGACTAGTTCGTATAAGACATCCTCTAACTGTTTAACCCGCTTGGCGAGTGCCGGGGATTCTGTTTTTGGTTGTACTGTTTTAGTTACGTAGTCTTTTTTTTCTAGCATTATTTATCCTATCAATTTAGATTCATTAAAAAATGTATAACGGCGTCGATTAAGTCCGGCTCGCCCTTAAACATTAATATCCATAGCGTAATATATAATAGTCCGACAAAACCAACTTTAGCCTCCCCGCCTTCTTTCATTTTTACTTCAAATAAACTCATATCCTTATCCTTTCACTTCCTCCCAACAGTCATCGGTCAAATAATCATAATCTTTATCGTCAAAGTCGGCGGACATTAATTCAATTTCCTGCCGTCGCTTATCAATCTTGTTCTGTAATTCCTTCGCGTGTATCCGTTTCTCGCGTTCTATTTCCTGCCAACGGAGAAACTCCCGGAACCGTTCTTTAGTCGGGAACATCTTAGCGAACAGTTTACCGGCTATTTCTAATTCCATAATCCTGCCGTCTCTGTATCCCGCTCATAATCCTCGATGCTTAATATTTCCTTGCCGTCTTTAACCATCGAATCTAAATCAGAGATATTCAACGCATCGCCCGGTATTGCGTCGTCGCTAATCTTCGCCGGGTCCTTCTTGTCGCTAAATAATATCATCGACGAGTCTAGTTCGGCTGAATAGATAACATATCGGAGAGCATCCACGGTATGGTCGTCTTTTTTGGCGGGTTCGTCGTTGGGATCTCGTAGGTCAGTCCCTTCGGGGTAATGATATGCGGCAAGTTCTCGGATGACATTGATACAATTATCGAGTATGTATAATCTTGGTTTTCCATTTCCTTGAACCTTTAATGCTCGTTGGACAGCTTCTATTCCATTTCTAACGGCCTTTTTTGCCGGTGTGGTCTGTATGCCGTATTCCCACAGTTCGGCCCGGTCCTGGGCGTCGTGGTCAGCATAGGTAGCGTTGTAGGTGTCTCCGCCCCCAATGGTCTTGATTCTATTCGCATGAGTGGCCAATGTAGCTTGTGACCGATAGTGCTCGGCATAAACGTACCATCGTCCATCGTGATCACGGGCCATCCACAAGCACACAAATGGGTTATTGAAGCCAAAGTCTATTCCTCGAAATCGCTCCCATGATGCGGGAATATTGAATCTTGGTATAACGTGGGTTGTTTTGCTAAATGTCTTATAAACCGCCCCCATGAACGACGCGAACCGGCCTTCGATTCTAGTCGCCTGTACCTCTTCGGGCCACTCCGCAATAAGGGCGTCAATAACACTGTCAGCAACATAACCGCCACGACTAAGGCGATTATCGTTAAGATTAGCATAAAACACCTCATACCCATCGGGCAGCGTGTTAAACTTATCTTCCAACCACGCTTGCGGTCGTATCGGTGTCATCGACCACGCCATAAACGAATCAGGTTTTTCTAGCCGGGCCTGTAATTCGGTGAATATCGCATGGCTGTCATTCTTGCATTGCTCGTCGCAATATATCGCATCAATCGCCCGACCTTCAAATGCCGTCCGGCCTTGCTCAAACGCCCGAAACTCAATAACGTTACCGTTGGTCAGTGTTATCTGTTTCGGTATCTCATCGCCCCGGTTATGCCAGGTCAACTTAGCAATCTGTTTCGGCGGCAGATAACCTTTGAGCTTCTCTTGCCATAACAGCTTGCCCACCAGCGGCCAAGTATCGGCACACGCCCAGATTTGAGCGTGGGGCGGCGTTGTGCGGGTTGGGTGTACGCCCAGGGCATACGTGGTCAGGTCGTAGCCAATGTTTGACTCGGATTTACCCGACCGATTACCGCCCGATATGAACCGATACTTAGCATTTGACTGGTGGAACAGGCTCGGTGCCGGTAGTGGTTTATATACGCAAATCGCCTTGCCGAGTTGTTTAATGGCTTGGATTAGGCGGGGGTTAGTCATCCTCTTTATTCTTATCTATCGCCTCTCGCAATATCGCCATAGCCTCGGCGTTAGTTATCTCGGCAGTCTGCTGGACGATGTGGTCGGGAACCTTGCCCTCAAATCTATCAATCATATCCCGCAGTCGATTATATTCGCCCTGCCCCATCTTTTGCACATGCTTCAAAGCCGTTATCCGGGCCATTGTTAATTTGCTGGTATCCAACGCCTTAAGCTGTTTCGGCGTCATTTCCATGTATTCGCAGATGTAGCGTAATAATTGGACGCGGGCCTTGGGCGGGCCTGCCGGGTTGCCTGATTCGCCGGGCTTCCACACCCCAGACCCTTTGAGATACCGCCCCTTAGCATCCCTTTGTTTGGCAACCGAGTCAGCCACACTAGACCACCGCCTTTTTATTCAACTTAACTAACTTCATGCCGTAATTATTCACGCCTTTGGGTATTTCTATGTCTGTCCGCTTGAGTAGTTTATTCTTTTTGAACCGGCTATAATCGACGTAATGATGTATGCGGCCAAACCGCCAAGTTAATCTTGATACGTCCGGGTGCATTTTAACCTGCATTGCCGACTTTGGGAAGGTTCCTTCTTTATCGTAAAACGCCTCAGAATTACCACCTTTAATCGTTTGTGTTGCCGCCTTTTTTTGTAGAAAAGCATTAAACTGGATAGTACACCAACCATCCTTTAACATCCTTAATGAAAGGTCGGTATCCTCGTTATATCGGCCCCGCCAACGAAACGGCACATCATTGCGAATCAAATTACAAGAATATATACGAGTGTTCAAAATATAAGGCGGCGGTTTAGTTTTTCTAGGCACAAACATTTCATAGTTAGGGCCAGCCATTGCTATATTTTTATATCTTAAGCAAAAATCCTCCATGCACCGTATTGCCGAGCCACAAACAATTATGTTCGTTTTGTTCCTGTTTAGCCGATAAAAACACGATATGTTGTCGTCCATCGTCCAGTGCCAATCATGGCCCTCGGCTATTGAATGGTCCCATATAAAGTTTCTCGCGGCTCCCGGCCCTTTGCTTTTCGTGTCGCCTAAACCATCAAAAGTGTCGTAATCATCTTGGTATTTTTTATCTAAAACTAATAATTTCTTTTTGTCGATTACCGAGGCATAATCTTTGTATTGTTGGTTCTCAATTACAACCGTGTACGGCACTCCCATAGACTCTAAAGCCTTAGCAGTTAATCGGCTTTTATGCCTACTTTTAGATGGAATGTATATCGGAAATTTAGGTTGCTTTATATCCTTGATCAATATACGAAACTCTTTCTGCTTTCGGATACCATATCGACTTTGTTTTTTCTGTAATATTCTGCCCGATAAGTTTAGAAAATTCGTTTATATCCTCTTGGGTCTTAAAATGTACAATAATTGCTTTTATGCCCGATTCATCGTTCTGGACAAATTCCGGCATCCCGTCCCACTCGGTCGCATTACCCGACGCCTCATCCAGCCCGCCCAATAGTCCGCCTATCTCATGTTCACCGAAAGCTGATAACTCCAAATCTAACTCGCCGTTATCAAGCTCCTGAAATAAATCACCCAACGCCGGCCAATCCCAATCGGTCAACTCCGCCGTCTTGTTATCAGCAATTACGTACATCTTGGCATCGTCGCCAGACAACGGCAAACGTATAACCGGCACCGTCTTAACGCCCGCCTTAGTTGCCGCTTTCAATCTTGCGTGGCCTGCCAATATCATCCCCTCGGCGTCTAATAATATCGGGTTTGTCCAACCAAACGCCTCGATGGATTTTACCAGCTTATCGACCGCGTCGTCTGGATGTTTTCGCGGATTACCGGCAAATGGTTTTAACTCGCCAATCGGTATATATTCAATTTGCAATTTATCCACTCTTGCAATCCCAACTTAAACACTTATAACTACGCAGGTTAAGAGGCAGCGTGCAGCCACGCTCCGTCAAAAAACTGCCATCCTTTTGTCGATAATCCTCTATATTTTCCGGTATTTCGTGGTCCTCGAAAAATCCGTTATACTTACCGCAATCGTTACAACAGCGGAACGGCTCGCCGCCGCGACAATCGAATTTGCAGTTCGGATGGTTGTCGATGTACCATTGCCGGGGTTTGTTGTAAACGATTAACATACTTTGCCGGGCTTCAAATGGGCCATCATTTCGGACATCCCCACCGTCCTCGCGGGCCACGCCCCACGCATTTCCTTTTGGAAGTGCTGGACACCATTCGGCCCCGGCAGCCACCTCGCCGGTACGTTTACCGCGTTTTCATCCACGCCCCATTGTTCAATGTCGTTTTTACTTGCCGGGATCATATGGCCAATCCTTCGCCATGAGGACTGATTCCGGAATCGGTAAAATTATATGTTTTAGGTTTATTAGCCTTAGACCGCACAAACATTAGTGATCTTTTTGTGACCGCGGCGACCAAATAAGCCTCTTCGTCACGAACAGTGTTTGTGTTTTTTGCTAAATCGCAATAAACATCCTGAACAATGTCTTCTGCTGTATGCCAATTACACTCTGCTGTTGCTTGGGCTATTCTTACTAGTCTTTCAAATTCCATCATATTACATCCACAATAACCCCCCTCTATATACAAGGTTGCACAAATAACCCAAAAAAGAACCCCCTGCACTTGTAACGCGAATTAGCACAGAGGGTTATAACGTAATTTTCAACATTTTCCAGCTTGCGTATTACTTCATTTTCACCGCCTTTCGCTTTACTCGCAGTATCATTTTGCGTATCGCCGAATCGGATACGCCTCTCAGCTTCCCGATATATTTATAGCTGCGGCCTCGCGCCCGCAGGATTAATGCGTGCCGTTGTTTCGCGGTTAAATTGAGTTGTTTAAGTATTCGCTTGGTTCGTCGGTCCATGACTACTCCTTATCCTTCCCGCCGCCGAATATTTGATCGAACATGCCCGCCACGTCGGAGCATTTGTGGTCGCCGTCGCATAACGCACAAAACGACTTGCCGCAACCTACACATCGTTTAATCGGTTGCCACTTGAGGCATCCGGCACATCTGCCTAAACTGTATTTATCGTCCAACATTATTCATCCTTTCCGCCATTTGTTCGGTGGCTAATTGCATTACTTCCAGGCGATGCCGCTGGTTATTTACTCTGTCGTATTTGCTTGATTCGAGGGTATTTGCGTATAAGCCTTCCCGCTTAAATCTTTTTATCGCCTCGATTGCCGACGGAATATCGCCCGACAATAAAAACCCGTCTATCTCACTTAAAGCTTTTCTGGTCCTTGTAATCCTATCTTCAATCGCCGATTCGGCTTTAATGCGGTATCGAGCAGACACTTGGTTCGATGTGCATTTTTTACAGGTGTTCCGAAAATCCAAATAATCGGACTCTTTTTTAGTATATCCGCAAACATAACATGTTTTCATTTCAACCTCCAGCCCGCCCGCCACAAAAACCGGGATAAATCCTGGGCCGCCTCGACAATATCATCCTCGTCCCGCTGCCAGAATAACGCGTGCAGTGCCTCGTGGGTCATGTAGTACAACGTCTTTTGGTTATTGCCTATCGGCTCGGATACACATAACTCTCGATCCGGTGGACGGTTCGGCGGGTCGCAACTTCCGGCACTTTCAGCGTCGAAGTCTATCTTGTATTTCACACCTCTAAATGTCGCGGTCTTTATTGGCTTCATATGGATAAAATCCTAACCATTTATTTGTAAGTGGTTGCGTTATTGTCCTAAAAAGTTGTCTTGTCTTGTCTTGTCGAGTCAAGTCCCGTCGGGTCACGTCGCGTCCAGTCAAGTCCTGTTTATGCTTCCTTAAAATTCTCTACCCGAAACCGTCCGAAATAACCGTTATTGCGGGGGCGAAAACTGCCCATCCCAATAAACAGCCCGGCCTGGGTCAAATGCTCCTGCAATACATCCTCGGTAATTGTCTCGTCAGACACATAGACGGTCGCTTTGGTTTTCCAGTTGGTCAAGTGGGGGAATTTCTTCCACACCCTTTTCGTCCCGCCCCGCTTGCCGTCCGATGGTACAAACATCGAATACGGCTCAACATCTTTTATTTTGACGCCCAGCTTCATGGAATCAACTACCGTGACCCCGGCTTGAAAATGTTTGGTGTATTTATTGTTGCCCTTGCCGGGAACCTTTTCGCCGAGATAGGTCGCTATTTCCGATAGGCAATTTTTCAACGCCAACGGTGATATAAACAACTCTTCTTTTTCGTCCACGTGTGCCCTCTCCCTCCAGGTTCGTTCCTCAAATTCCGGGTGTTGTTCTTTTGGCCGTTTAACGCTGGAGATTGGTTTGCCAAATGCAATCGGTGTTTCTCCAATAATGTTCATTGTGAATTTTTTAGTCGCCATGTTTTTTCTCGCTTTCCGGGCTTTTGCCCTATTGATTATATAAACCTTTAACATAAAAGGTTGTCTTGTCTTGTCGAGTACCGTCAGGTCGGGTTTAATCTTGTCTCGTCTTGTCATGTCTCGTCATATCTTGTCTAATCGCGATTGTTTCGCGTTCTCCTAACCAAAAAAGTTGTCATGTCTCGTCGTGTCATGTCGCGTCGCGTCAGGTCTTGTCGCGTCTAGTCTTGTCGAGTCTTGTCTTGCTTGTTCCGCGTCTCCAACATAAAAGGTTGTCTTGTCTTGTCTTGTCGCGTCCCGTCCAGTCTGGTCTCATCCAGTCAGGTCATGCTTGTTCCATGTCTCCCAAAAAGGTTGTCTTGTCTTGTCTCGTCTCGTCGTGTCTCGTCACGTCAAGTCGCGTCACGTTTAATCTAATCGCATCCAATCAGTCTCAATATTTTTCTCGGTCCCCTGCCTCGCTATTTTATCCGGCTCATTATAGTCAACCACCACCGGCGTATATTGCGATTGAACGTGGCCGCCGACGTTTTCAATTTCAACGCCATTCTCAATCTCATCCGGCGTGAAGTCGAGCTTCATAGTTTGCGTGCGTGTACCACTTGTGACTCGCATTCGAGTAGTATTTTTGTGCATGAAAAATCCTTTTTCGAGTGAACGTCTAAATATATAACCCCTAAATCGATGGTGTTTTCACATTGACGGACACCAAACTTACTGCCATATCCCTGAAGAGCGGGGGTGATTATCGCCTTTTTATAGGCACTTTCAACCAAATAGGTATAATGGACATGGCTCCTTATTACCACATCGGCCATTGGTTGCTTTTTTCTGATGGCCCATAAGTCGCCCCACAGTTGAGATTTTAGCAACGGGGTTAATTGTCCGTGAGGTATTGATGATGAGCCAACTTTATGCTTAAAGTCTATGATAAGCCCGTTAACGTCTACCCAATCATGCCCGCTAATAGTCGCCCCAACCTTATCGGCTAATATCGCCTCCCAATCCTCGTCTTTGCCGCCATGGTACGGCGTGCCATAAGTCATGGCGATTTTTTTGGCGTCTATAAACTCTATCACTTGTACCGCCATGTTGACCTGCTCGGCCCGATCCGCCGACAATAACTCCGTCCCGCCAGACTTCTCGCCTTTGCCGTCTATCGCGTCGCCATTAAATAACAATATGTCGATTGGTCGCAGCGAATTCACCACGTCGGCGAAAAACTGCCACATCTCCTTATGTTGTTTAGCAAACTTATTCCGTTGCGTCTTGCTGGTGTCCAAATATTCATACTGATATTCCGGCGGCGTCAAGCCCGCCAAATGCCCACAATGGGTATCAGATATAACTAGCACCCGCTTGTCGCCTTTCGCTTTCGGTATCTTCTTTACCATAATATCCTCGTCACAAAAAATAGGTTAATAATTGTACTCTTCAAATCCAGTGATCCGGTCGCCGCTGACGTGAACCAGAATCACCGGCATATCGTAGGTCTTCGCCCACTCCAACTCGCGGCCTATGCCATAAGATTCTTTCCATCCGTCAATCGTCGCTATCATCATTATCTCGCAATGAACAAATATTGCGGCGTCTTGTTTCAACCAAAAATCATGGTCAACCGAATCCATATCGCAATCCTCGGCAATCGGATGGGAGTGCGATATGGGCGAGAAAACATAGTACCCTATCTGCATTAACCGACCGGCGATAACGTTGGATAGCCGAAACCGCTCCAACATAACCGCCTTGTCGGGATGGGCGTATGGACACGCCAGGTAAACCAATTCTTTACCTTCAAGTCCGGTCATTTTCCTGCTCCTGTAACCCCTCATTAATCGGGTCAACCGTTACGCCAGACGCCGCTAATTGACGATTTCGGTATGGGTTAGGCAAATCCCCCAGGTCCCTCGGCAAATAACCACACTTAACCCGGTATTCTGTTTCCATTAAACCCAACATGTTCCACGTTGTCGCCGACGCGTGGTCTTCACTGGTATCTCCTTCCAAAATGCCAACCAAATGCCGAATAGCAGAGTCAATATAACAACTCAACGGTTGTCCTTTTTCCCAATTTCGGTCGTCGTATTTCTTGCCGCCGTTTTCATAATGCACCGCCAGCCGTCGAAGTGCGTGGGGCGGCAATAAATCAAACCGCCCTTTACCGTCTCGTATATCACGGACGCTACCCGTATCAAACTCCCTGCGTTGCCCGCTGTCTTTAACTTTGTTAAATTCCATAGATTTAATCCTTTAATCCTTTAATCCACCCTGCCCCCGACCACACAGCCGGGTTGCAGGGTTTACGTTAATAAACGATTAATCTTTATTCCATGCCCGGTAATACGCCTTCGTCGCGTTTGGTTTCGGCCATTGCTAAGTTCTTAACGGCCTGATCATAATAACTACGCTTTAATTCGATGCCAATAAACTTACGATGCAATAATAACGATTCATACCCCTCAGACCCTATCCCCGCAAACGGACTGAACACTATATCGTTTTCCTTGCTCCATAATTGCAATCCCCGATGTATAACATCTAATTGTAATGGGCATATGTGACGCTCGTCTTCGTTTTCCCTAGCCGATGCTTTTTGCAGCGTGTTTGATTGATTAATGTCCATCCATACCGGCGATGCGTACAACTGCCAAACGTCAATGCTTAATCGTCCATGATTTTTAAATGTGCTTTTGTCGCCGCAAAAATGATCCAATTCGCCCTGGACAGGATCGGGGTTTTCGCCGGGTTTTCGCATGGTGACTAAATAATCAGGAATGCCCTGCCGGGACTTGCATGAATCCTTGACTAGTTGCTTATGAAGCAATCCTAGCGATTTAGTCCTTTGCATGGCTGTTACTGGATTTTTCCATATACACACTTCAGAGTGATGTATCCACCCGGCAGCGATAAACAACCGTATCAATTCACCCCTAAAATCCTTTATGCCAATATACCCGCTGTGCTGCAGCGATGTTGGCAGATTCATACAGTGGAAGCTTAAACAACGTCCCGGCTTAGTAATCCTAAACATATCGGCTATTAAGAACTTGAAATGAGTATAAAACTCATCGTCGGTTACACAATTACCCATGTCCCTCTCGGAATTACTGTAAGTGTATAATGAAGCAAATGGCGGCGAAAATATCGTATATCCGATTGATTCGTCGGGAATGCCTTTTGTAACCTCAATACAATCACCATTATACATCGTCCAATTATCAGTAAAATCTTGTTTTATCACTTTAGCCATGATGGCACCTCCATTCGTTTTTTAGCTTGATAGTTTCCGAAACTTCTCGCGTGTCCCCGCAGATCTTTTTTAGTTATTTCGCAAGTATTAGCAATCATATATTTTGACATCTCATCGGCTAATGATTGCTTGCGTTTCACGTTTTGTAATACCGTCTGCTCTGATTCGCTTATTACAATGTCAACTGTAACCGGATTCTTTTGGCCGAACCGCCAACACCTACGCATGGCCTGGTAGTACGCCTCATAACTATCAGACAGTCCACAAAATATCACATTGTTACATATCTGCCAATTCATACCGAACCCTGCTATTTTAGGCTTGGTTACCAACACCCGAATATTGCCTTCAGCAAAATCCAATAACGCTTTTGTTTTATGGTCGTGCTTGTCCGGCCCTTTTACCTCAACTGCACCACTAATAGCTTTTTTTAACGCCTCACCCTCGGCGTTATAATCACACCAAATCAAAAACATTTCACTGCTATTATTAACCTTGTCGGCAATCAACTCTGTTCGTTTTCCTAAACTGACTTTGCGGGCTACACGTCGTTCCGCTAGAGTATTTACCGCCATCGGTATTAACATGCCCTCGGCAACATGAGAATCAACATAATGAACATTGGTTTCCATAGGCGGCAAAATAAACCCGTTATTCTCGTATCCTAAATCAGACGGATTTTTTAATACTACCGCCCACGACGACACCCACTTCCAATAGTCATTTTTAGCGTGGCCTTTCAATCGCCATTTTTGCGTTTCACTGCCATCGTGGACAAAAAACATAGACAACATTTCCGCCCTGGTCATTGCTCCCATAAATTCAGAATGATTGCCTAATTCCATATAATCATTCGGACTGGGCGTGGCGGTACAGGCAAGTCGATAAGGAATACACTTACACATTTCTATTATTTTGGTTCGGATTTTGCCCGTAAACGATTTTAATATACTTGATTCATCCAACACAATCCCGACAAATTCCGCCGAATCAAAGTGTTCTAGCATTTCATAGTTAGCTATATTGATTGGGCTGGTCGCGTCAGACTGCGTCCTGCACACTTTTACGCCAATATTAAACTTCTCGCCCTCACGTTTGGTTTGTTCGGCGACCGCCAACGGGGCCAATATTAGTGTTTTTTTGCCGGTCTTTTTGTGTACTTGATTGGCCCATTCTAATTGCATCGGAGTTTTCCCGAGTCCGCAATCAGCAAAGATACACGCCCTACCCTTGCGTAACGCCCAACAGGCAATGTCTTTTTGAAATTCATATAACATTGGATTTATGTCGTCGCGGTTAATCTTTATACTATCAAACCGACATTCCTGTTTTTTGGTTTCTAAAAACTTTACATACTCGCCGTTGTTTTTCATATCTTCTCTTTCAAAATGCGGGGGAGCCAATCACTCTCCCCCGCCGCAGTAAAATCAGGTCTGGTGATTCAGGCCAAACCGTAACACGCTATTTATCCTTTTTGCCTGCCGCAATAACCTTGTCCTTACGACGGTTGTCTAAAAACGTACCGCCGCCAAATGCACCTAACGCCAAAAGCGAAATCGCCCCGACGGTATTAACCGGGTTAATATCGCCGGAGAATGCACCCAACGCAAATTCGCCCAATACATTAATTACTTGCTCGCGGAATTCGTATTGGCGTTCCAAATCCACGCGGGCCTGTTCGGTTGCCTCTTCAAACGCCATTAGTTTCGCCTGAAATTTAGCGGCCTCGGCGTCGAGTTGCAACGCCGCCGCTTCCAACGATGATTTCTCGGCGATCACCTCCAATTCTAATCGTTGCCAATCTACCTGCTCGCCCGATATGGGCGATATTGTTTTAGCGGGACATCCGGTAAACCAGATTACCGCCGTTAATACCATCACAATCGCTAAAACTTTGTAGCGATTATACGTCAGCCACGCGGCTGTTTTGTCAATCCAATCTTTTTTCATCTTACGTCCTTTCAAAAGTTAAAATTTAACCGTAACCGTCACCGTCACCGTAACCGGAACCGAAACCGTCACCGTCACCTTCGCCGTCACCGAAACCGAAACCGGAACCGCCACTGTCACCGAAACCGGAACCGAAACCGTCACAGTCACCGAAACCGGAACCGAAACCGGAACCGGAACCAAAACCGCCACTGTCACCGAAACCGGAACCGAAACCCTCACAGTCACCGAAACCGGAACCGAAACCGGAACCGGAACCGGAACCGAAACCACGCATATATTGTTTGGTTATTTCTTCCACACTGGCACTCCCTTAATCGACTCCCGCGATTTTTCTGTGGCCATAATTATCTCACAAACACCCAACACCCTTATATTACTCACCTCACACGGGAACTTGCATTCCTTTGGGTTAGCGACACCATCAGTCGCTAATTGAGACAATGACGCGGCCCCATTCCAATACCACAACCTCCTTGCGTTAATAAGTTTCACTTCCGCCCCTGTTTGGCATTCCAAATAACCAGCAAAACACCCCGCGTCTCGGCTTCGCACAATGACATAATCCATACCGTCCACCTGTTTTGCAAGTCGCGTTGCGTTGCCTGCCTTCACATACTCTACATCGTCAATTTTAATCGTTTCTGGTTCATTCATCTTACGTCCTTTCAAAAGCTAAAATTTATCGCCCCACACCTTCTCGCAGGGGGTGTCTTTGAGTTTTAGACACAACGAGTTATCTTTCTCATACATCATAACCACCCGCCCCCTTTCAATGACTTCATCTATGTTTGCACAAGATTCAGGTCTGATATAAATGTTACTATCGCCACTATCCTTTAGTTTAATTCTATCCCCCTTCCCCGGTTTCAGGTCGCCGACGGTAAGGAGAGGATGTACTATTAGTCGTTGATATACCATCAAACCCAACTGTCGATACGCCTCTTGGTTTTTTAAGGCGGACCCGGCAAAGTGGGCGGTTTTGGCAAGTGTGATTACCTCCTCCAATGCCTGTAACTTTCGCTCCACCTCGTCGATGCCGCCGTGGTTCTCGATGAGGCTGTAGCCATCAGCAACTTCTTGTAATGCGTCTTGGTCGGGGCATACTATATCTATGACTCCAAACTCACCGTCATATTCTGCTTTCCACTTATCGTCACACAACCTTACTTTCATCTTACTCATTCGATTCTCCTTTCAGAATATCGGCGAAGGCAACCCTCAGGTTGTTCGCCATGTTAATTTGAAACCCCTCTGCAACCGTAGGCTTACGGCTTTGGTGTTGCATTTCGCTTTCGATCAACTCTTTAGTTTCAGTTAGCCACGCATCCGCAACCGTAACCGCCTCGATCATCGCCGGGGTGAGAAGGGAGGCAACCCATTCATGCCCACAGTCGAAGCAAGACATTTGCAATTTATCTTCTGCAGGGTCAACTACATCCCACAAGACCTTAGCTACACATCCATTAGGACATTCCATTATTTGATTCCTTTCAGTATCGGGGCGAATTCGTCAACAACATCATTAAGAGTATCACGTATATCCAGCATCAGGTGTTCATCCCTGGCATATATTTCACACCGATTTACGATCTCTGCAACCCGTTTTAATTCCTTCACCGCCTTAATCATCGCCGGGGTGAGAAGGTTTATTTGCTTAACCGTCCCACAACTTGGTGACTTACAGAAATATCGCACGTAGTTATTATGTATCTCAAATATCATTTCCATACCACATTTACACTTCATCGCTCGCCTCCTTCTGCGTAAGTTATATGTACCCGCGTTCCCGGCTTGCCGCCATATTCTTTATACGCATGTAATTCGTCGCACTGGGCATCGTCACGCCAAAACTTACCATTCAATGCGTCCTTGACAAATTTAACCAGATTGTCGGTGTCTGGTTTTTTCGTGTGCCGCTCGTCCTTGAATCGCTTTTTAACTTTCCCCTTGATGTCGTAATGCGATTTAGGTCGCGGGAAAAAGAACAGTACCTGCAACTCAAATCCGCCGGTGATTAATTCATCTGGACGGTGTTTATCGGCCAACGCTAAAAAGTCGGCTTTATCGCTAGCGGACGGGTCGTAGTTATAGCCCTTACCGGTGCGGTGTCGTTTCTGGGCTTTTGGGTTGCCATATACTACAAATTCAATCTTCATTGTTTCACCTCAACTTGTTTATACCAAATCACATCCACACATAAACACAACACCCGCAAGTATAGCGATGAAAAATATTGGCTGTCGTGCCATAAAATATTAAACGGTCGGCGTAAATCGGTGTCCGACAAATATACCGCTCCGGTTTTACGTCGTAATATATACATGGCTATCATTTGATTACCTCTACTTTCGGCCAACCACATTCACACTCTTTATCGCCGCAAAACGTCATACCGTCAACCCAACCATGAATGCCGTCGATTGAATAAACCTGAACCGCCTTGCGGTATAATCCGTAATTAAATATTATGGTCATGGTCATTTTTTATGCTTTCTACATCTGGGTTCTGGGTGGTAGTAATCGGCGACATCATTACATCCGGGATATTTACACAATTGGGCGGTGGCGACTTGGGCCTTGGGTTTAACTTCAAACTCTACCCCGTCCCGCCAATCCCCGGCATTCAACCATGTTAGCGGTTTGGGTATATACTCATTGCCGTCTTTCGCCCATTCCGGTTTCTGTTTTTCCAGCGTAACAATCATTTTGCCTACATCGTCGGCGGATATTTTCTGTTCAATAAACCATTGCTTGCATCGTTCTTTTCCGGTCTTGCGATTTTTGTAAACTGGGTACGGTATCCAAAATTTATCGAATTCAATTTCACAAAAAACATACTCTTTATCTTCTCTATTCTTATCTAC
>JAAEQF010000144.1 GCA_024231695.1 FCB group bacterium | reverse complement strand
GCCGGTGAGGAAACTCAAGACATTTCTCAGAATCTGCGTGCTTAACGCCAAGCACAACGTTTTCACCAGCGAGACGTTTAGTTTTGCACTGTTGTGTTACGGCATGCTTTCACGAATAGCATCCAAAAAAAATGCCGCCGCTAATCTTATGCGCTCGCATCGCAACACCCGGAAAGTCAGCCGTAAGATTTTCCTGGAACGCCTGATGACCCGCTGGCATCTCTTTGATCCGGATATAATCGACAGTCTCCTGCCGGAGTTTGACCCCGGCGAAGCCCCCGTATCTCACGACTGGATATCCCAGATCAAGGAGCCCTCCGGCGAGGAAAAGGGCGTTGCCCTGGTGATGTTCAACGATGCTTTCGAGAAACTCCGGGCCGAGTTTGATATCGCCCGTCTGCTCCGGGACTACTATCTCGTGCTGGAGCCCAGTTGCTCGGGTTATTGCATTCCCGAAATCCTGCAGTTTATCAGGTACTCCGATTCACCTGTTATCGTGCAGTCTTCCGAAGTTCGGGATTTCGACTTTCTGAAACGGCTTAACGGTAATTTCATACCGGTTGACTACGGGGCCAGCGACTGGAACGACGACCGCGTTTTTGTCGATTTGGAGATGGAGAAGATCTACGACTGCTGTTACGTGGCGATGTGGAACGACGTTAAGCGGCATCACGCCCTCTTCCGGGCAGTGGC
>JAAEQF010000143.1 GCA_024231695.1 FCB group bacterium | reverse complement strand
TTTGATGGATTTCGATGGATTTCGATGGATTTTGATGGATTTCGACAGATTTTTATGGATTTCGATAGATTTTGATGGATTTCAATGGATTTCGAAGGGATTTTGAAGGGATTTTGATGGATTTTGATGGAATTTGATGGATTTTGATGAATTTTAATGGATCCTGAAGGGATTTTGATGGATTTTGAAGGGATTTTGCTGGATTTTGATGGATTATGGATGATTTGGAGGGGTTTTGATGCATTTGCATGGCTGCTGAGGCCATGGCGTGCAAGGCTGAGACGTCATCGATCCCATGGGGTTTACCCCATGGGATCGATGACTCGTAAAGAATATTGGCTATGTTGTATCACTATAAAGCACTGGGAGCAGTGGCAGTGGTGGCAGCAGTGGGAGCAGTGGCAGAAGCAGTGGCAGCAGTGCGGTTCGCTCGTTCACAGTACAACTATGACAAAGAAAGCAGGAGCGTTGGTAGGAGCAGTGGGAGCAGCAGGTCGAGGAGCAGAGTAGGGGCAGCAGAAGGAGCTGGCGCGTGAGGCGCAACTCGGGTGTGAGCCCGCAAGGCGCGTGATGATCTTGAAGTTAGAGGGATATAGTTTTTCGTTATCGTCTAGGGGGTCGGACGATAACGTTATCATCTGGGGGGGTCGGACGATAACGTTATCTGTATTTCTCGGAGAGGGCGGGAAAATATTGAAAAGAACACAGTAAG
>JAAEQF010000142.1 GCA_024231695.1 FCB group bacterium | reverse complement strand
GAACCGGAGCTTACAATATTACCATGAACGGAGCTGCAAATGTATTTACCGGAGATGTGCAGCTGTCAAATACCGGAACCAATACATTCGGTGATGCATCAGGAGACAGTTTCACATTTAACGGTGGTATAGATTCTGATGACGGCACCACAGTAATTAATGCCGGTACATTTGCAACCTCAGATGACCAGATAGATCTTGGAACAACGACAGTTAATAACAGTGTAACTATTGTCTCAGGAAGCGCGGCTCAAAATATAGGAGCGACAACACTGGCGGATAATGTAACCCTTACCCTTCAAAACGGCGGATCAGGCGCAGTTACAGTTACATCTGTAAGCGGTACAGCCGGAGGCACTGTATCAAATCTTACTGTAAATAATACCGGTGTTAATACAATAGGCGCAGTGGGTACAGACATTGGTGCGGTAACAGTCAACCAGTCAGGCGGAATGACTTTCAGCAGCACAGTCAATGCGGCAACGCTGACGCTTACCGATACGACCGGCACAGTTGCAGTGCAGGGGAATCTTACACTGACTTCCGGGTTAGCCACTGCAAACCAGGACTATAATGTATTAATTACAGGCAGCACAAATACCATAGCAGGAGATACCAGTTTTTTGAATACCGGGTCGGTTACCATAGGTGATGCGGCAGGAGATATCACAACCTTCACCGGCGGCCTTGGAATTACCGGAAACGTTTCAAATCCGTCTTCAGTAACGGTGGCAGGAACAATCAATACAAGCGATACTCGGATGGATATAGGTGCAGTAACGCTTGCAGCCGCAACAACCCTTGACACAGGAAACAACGCGGCAGGTGTCTTAAATGTGGGCGTAGTGACATCAGCAGGCAACTCCCTTACGCTTGACTCAGGAAGTACAGCCGGTGCTACAATGTCATTAACCTCTATGGCTGATATATCAGGTGGTTTTACCATAAGAGATGCAGGCGGACTTGCAACAATAGGCGCTCTTGGCGTTGGAACAGCCGGCAATATAACAGTTACAGACAGTACATCCGGCGTAACTTTTTCAGGTGTAGCAGAAGCTGCAGGGAATACAATATTATTATCCAACACAACAGCCGGACAGGATATTACATTTCAGGGTAATGTTGAGGCAGCCACATTCACAACCACAGCCACCTCTGCTTATGATGTTATCATCCAGGAGGATATAACGGTTACGAATGATTGTACATTCGGAGCAGTCGGCATGCTTACCATCGGCACGGGAAGCGAT
>JAAEQF010000141.1 GCA_024231695.1 FCB group bacterium | reverse complement strand
TAACTGGTAAATCTTTTTAAATCTTATAAAAAATAGTTTGGTCCCCCTCCTGTGAAATTAATTTACACGATTTCCTTCTTACTTCACGGCGGGAATCTTAACCCCTTCCGGCAGGCCTTGGAATCCTGCCACCACCGTCTTTATTCCCCGGGCTCGCATCGCTTCTTCGGCCCGGATCAGGGGGTTATAATTTTGAAGGTTGCGCTCACCATTGGGCGCCCCGGCCTTAAACCAGAGTTTGCGCGATACCGCTCCATACATGAGCGGCATATAGGGAAGAAATTCCGAACTCCCCTCTGTTGAGCGGTGCGAGAAGAAGGCTGTGAAACCACCTTTTTTGATGTTTTTTATAGCCTCCTTCAAGCTGCCGACACCGAGCTCCTCAAGTTGTCTTAAGACATCTTTAAGGTCTTTGCGAGCGGCCAAAAACTGTTCCACCCGGTCTACATCAGCAAGGCCAAGAGTGATTTCCGTGGCCAGGCATGTTTCCGTAAAGGTTCCGGCCTGATTGAGCTTGATAAGAATTGAGTTGCCGGCCCGGTTTTTTTGTTCCGGCGCTGCAAGAAAGGGGATAATGAAACGAAGTTGCGTTACCGCGGCGTCATCAATAACGATTTGAACCCGATCACCATATTTTTCGTTCATCAGCTTGTGGGCCGCAACATCCGACTCCGAGCCGGGGTCTTCCATGGTCACAAAATTCAAGGCACTTTTTACTACCTTGGCGTTAAAGTCAATCAGCTGCTTGCGTGTTTTAATCCCCATACCGGAGAAGCGCATATCGTATTTGCCTGCTTTGCGCAGCTGGTCGCCTTTTTGAATTTCTGAAAAGGCGTTATCTGTGCCGATGGCATAATCAACCGGCTTGAGCTTTAGCTGTTTGGCGCATTCTTTGATTCTTTTAAGGCCTTCGAAGTTGTCTTTTACAGGAAAGACAAAGCCCCGCTCTTTCGCCGTTCCGGTGGGCAGCTTGTCTCTTACGAGATTTTTTTCAAATTGCTTAAAGAATTTTGTGCCTCTTTCAAAGACACCCTTGACGGATTTTTCATTCATGGCAAAGAAAAACATCTCCTGGATATCCTGTTTGGTGCCCGGTACATGCTCGCCGCCGCAAACCATGTTGAAGGCAATGTTGGGCATGTAAAAGGTTTTGATGCCTCGCCTTGGCTGCAGAAGCTGCCAGGCCTCGAGGCCGGAGGCCTTTAATAAGGTTTGAAAGAAAACGGTAGAGGCGGCCAGACAGGCATTGCCGCCCCAATTTTTTTTGTTGGGCCCGGCCTTTTGGACGAGTTGAAGGTCGAAGGCCGCGCAGGCGTTGAGGATATCTTTGGGGTTTTTAATGACAACCTTTTTAGGAAGAAGGGGCGCTATGTTTTTGGCTATTGACCTGATGGCCCTATCGTTGGGAATATAAATCGCTTCAGCTTCTCCGTCTGAAGTCCCTTTTGCGATTCCGTTACGTTCACAAATAGTGAAGTATTCTTGACCCCGCTTAACTCGAGCCGTCATTTCTCCTTCAAGGGTAAAGGCGGCATAGGAGGAAAGAATTTCTCTGCCTTTCAGTTTAAAGCTGGTAACGATCGTTTCTACCATAGTAATGACTCCTTGGGCCGTTAAGCTGTAAATAATAAAGGATCACAATGAATTGTAATGGTTTGATGTTCTTTTATATAACAGTGTCATGTTTTGTCAAGATTTATTTTAATAAAATAATGGCAGGGGTCAGATCCCGCTGAGGGCAGACGCAAGGCCTGCCCTTACGATAATAAATGTTAATTGTTGGTTGATGGTCGGGGATTATTTCCTGACCCGGGGAAGGAGACGTAGTGAACGACCACTGTGTCGTTCAGATGGATGGTAGGGGTCAGACCCCGCTGAGGGCAGGCCCAGAGACCTGCCCCTACGATATTTTTGGCTAACCCCCTGCCGGGGTTTTGATTGCAATTAATAGGGCCCTAACATTTCGGCGGCCATCTTGGTGCTGGGATGCGATAAAGTCGGATCGGTTAGGACATTGATACAGGCCGGCTTACCGGATTTCAGGGCTCGCTCGAGAGCCGGCTTGATGTCTTCCGGGCGCTCGACAAATTCACCGTGACCGCCTAAGCCTTCGACCATAAGGTCGTAGCGCACCGGTCCGAGGTCACAGCCGCAAACCTTGTCATTACCGAACTGGATTTCCATCCCATGCTTAATCATGCCCCAGGCCTGGTCGTTGCCGACGATGCAGACGATCGGTAGGCCGTGCCGCAGGGCCGTATCGAATTCCATGCCGTTCAGGCCAAAGGTGCCGTCTCCGGAAAGCAATATTACCGTGCGGTCGGGATTGGCCAGCTTGGCCGCTATAGCATAGGGCAGCCCGACGCCCAGGCAGCCGAACTGCTGGCTCGTAGTAAGAATGCTGCCGGGCCGTTCGGCCGGAAAAGTCTCAAAGCCGAAAATATGAATATCACCGCCGTCACAAATATAGATACCCTCCGGCCCGACGACATCCCGTATATCATTGACAAGTCGCTGAGGATGGATAGGGACGGCTTCCATATTGATAGCCGCCTGAGTCATTTCCGTTGAAGATTGTACGATTTGCTTGATCTCCCTTGCCCAGGCCCGGTCCGAAGTGGCCGGCACCTGTTCCGTCAGCTGCTCAAGCACCAGCTTGATGTCTCCATGGATACCGACATCAGGGCCGCGGTTAAAGCCCAGCTCACTGCCTTCTATGTCGACTTGAATAATTTTTACGTTTGGCGGAATAACGCGGCCGTAAAGTAAGGAGAAGTTCAGCCGGGAGCCCAGCAGCAAGATGGCATCGGCCTGGGTGACGCCGGTCATGAGAAGCTCTATCGTGCCGCCGGTGATGGCCAGTCGGTGAGAATCGGGTAATATTCCCCGGCCATAGGTGCGGGTAATAACAGGGATGTCGGCCTTTTCGGCAAAGGCGGTCAAGGCCTCTCCCGCCTGAGACCAAAAACCGCCGCTGCCGGATAAAATGAGCGGTTTTTCCGCCTTGGCCAGGATTTCGGCGGCGGCCTTGATCGCTTGCAGGTTTCCGGCCGGGCGATAGGGGGTACGGTACTTTTCCGGAAAGGCAACATCAGCTTCCTCAACCTCTTGGGAAAGGATATCGAAAGGGATTTCAAGGTAAACCGGTCCGGGCCGGCCGCTCAAGGCATGGCGGTAGGCCATTGAAATATATTCGGGTATCCGTTTCGTTTCGTAGCAAACCTTAGCCCATTTCGTTATCGGCTGCATCAGCGCCATTTGATCCAGATCCTGGAGAGACCCGATATCGTTTTCAAATAGGGCGCTTCGCCCGCCAAAGATAAGCATGGGGCTGTTGGACAGGTAAGCATTAGCTACCGCTGTTACGGCATCGGTCAACCCGGGGCCGGCGGTGACGGCACATACCCCCATCTCGCCTGTAGAAAGAGACCATCCTTCGGCCATATGGCCGGCGGCCTGTTCATGGCGGGTATCGATTATCTTTATCTCGGTTCCTACGGAGGCGGCATAAATGCGCAAAATATGCCCGCCGCTCAAGCTGAAAATATATTTAACTCCCTCCTTCTGTAAGGCCTTAATGACTAATTGTCCGCCATCTACTTTTCCCATAGAATTTCTCCTTATAAT
>JAAEQF010000140.1 GCA_024231695.1 FCB group bacterium | reverse complement strand
CCCGTGGTTATCCTGGGAGGGCTGGACAGCGTCCTCGGCGTCGTCCTGGGCGGGTTGATCGTAGGCGCCGTGGAGAGCCTGGCGGCAGGCTACCTGGATCCGCTGGTCGGCGGCGGCACCAAGGATTTCGCCCCCTATGTCCTGATGATCCTGGTCTTGATGTTCAAACCCTATGGGCTGTTCGGACAGGAGATCATCGAGCGGGTATGAGTTAAGATCCGGGTCCAGATGGCCCGGCTTTGGTCTACGTTCGGAAGGTATGATTAGCTGTTTTATCATGCCAAAATCCGAAACCCGAATCTCGAAATTCGAAACAAATTAAAATATCAAATGCTCAAATGACAAAAACAAAATCATAATCTCAATGCCGACCACTTTTATCGTTTGGATCATTTGAATTTTGGTCATTAGATATTGTTTCGGATTTCGGATTTCGTGCTTCAGATTTAAGACCTTTTCACTTCACAAAGCAACCGATCCCTGACTCCCGTAATAAGGGATCTTAGCAGCGTTGATAGACTTAGGGTTCACTTTATGATCAACAGAGAATGCGGCAATTACAAGAGGACCTACCGGTCGGATATGGCCCTGTACCCTGTTCCCTTGCAGCGCTATACAATCACTGCCGTTGTTTTCATTTTCTACCTCCTTTTCCCCCTGCTCGCGAACGAGT
>JAAEQF010000139.1 GCA_024231695.1 FCB group bacterium | reverse complement strand
CGATGAAGGCCGTCGGCTTGATTGATATACAGATCCTCACTTTGGTCAATATACCATCGTTCGCTGGATATAATCGTATCGCGCACGATCAACCGGGTCGTTTCATTGGAGGCATATTCGTTACCCTGCGCATTGTAACTGGTGTTTTGCGCTGTCCAGTAGTTGTCTATACGAAGTGGTATGATGGCATCGCCTTCAGTGGTGAAACTCCAACTATAATCGGCACTCAGGGCATTGCCGGCCTCGTCCTTGACTGCCGTCGTTAATCTCGCCGTATATAAAAAGTTATCCTCAAGGTCCTGCGAGGGAGTCAAGGTGGCCGTTTTGCTTCCATAACTGACCGAACCGAAAACACCGTCGCTGACTAAGAAGGTCGAAGTGGCGATGGTCGATGGATTCATATCTTCGGAGAATGTGGCCGTGATGGCATCATCTACAGCAACGTCGTCGGCTGCATCGGCCGGACTGGTCGCAACTATTGTCGGCGGTGTGGTATCGGTAGTCACCGGCGAATCATCGCCGCCACCGCACCCGGCCAGAACCAGTAACGCTATTAAAATTCCAGCAATTCGCATAATAGTCTCAAACCGATGTATCGACTAAAAATTCTTATCCATTAACTCCGCGGTGAAAATCATATATCCGCCTGAAGGACTATGAATGTCGGTTTTGACCAAACCATTACCGGGTGAAAAGTAGTAATCAGTCGTCATTCTTTTCGCCCCGACAATCTGCCGGTATTTGAAGCAGACAAATTTCCCGGCCGGAACGGTGATTTCCACACTGGTTTCCTCCACTCGGTTATAAACATCGGTGCCGCTTATTTGATTCCGATATTCCTCGCCCGGCACAGCCGGATACTTGGCAAACAAGAAAGGTTCTTCTCCCGGTCGAATAAACCAGAACCCGTCATCCCGATTCCGAACCGTCCCCCGGTTGGGACCGAGGCCGACCACGAAATACCATGTTTCCTCTCCAAGGACCGTATCGCCCAATACTTTGAACGAATCCACACTGGTCGGTACCATGCCCAGAGCCACCGTATCATAGGCGCTGATTTGATAATTCCAAAGATTACCCTCAGCCAGAGGCATGATCGATTCGCCAGGAGTAAAACCATCGCTGATTTCGAGGGCGGGAGTCTCCGCCGGAGATGTCTGTTCCGTTTCCGATTTGTCTCCACTGCCGCAGCCAATCAAAAAGGCGACCGTTAACAAGGCGATAAATATCTTCATAACTTCCTTCCCGATAAAATCTGTTTTTGCCATTTAACGGTCAATATACACAAATTCCGGTCTCAGTCAACGGCGCCCCCGGATTTTAAATATTATACCAACCAGTTTGCAATTGGATTTTGTAATTGTATATATTACACTGCTGTAAAGCAATAAACGCCCGCGCCGTAACAGCCGGGCCGACAATCAAAAACTGGCACGAGGAACAAAAATGAGTGATAAGCCGCAAGGAACCGAAACCGAACAAACCCTGAACCAGATTATTGCCGGGCGGATTAATAAACTTGAACAGATTCGGAAATTGGGGATTGAACCTTACCCCTATAGCTATAATCCCACTCATTCCACGAAACAGGCACTGGAAAAATATGACCGGCTGGCGGAAAGCGAGACCGAGATCAATCTGGCCGGACGAATCATGTCGATTCGCAACATGGGCAAAGCCCTGTTTTTCAATTTTCAGGACGAAACCGGACGCCTGCAAGGTTATGTCAAAAAGAACAATATAGGCGACGATCCCTGGAAACTCTTTTCCCTTCTTGACCTCGGCGATATCATCGGTGTCACCGGCACCATGTTCACGACCAGAACCGGTGAAAAAACCATAGCCGTCAAGACCTTTACCCTGTTGACCAAGGCTCTTCATCCCCTGCCGGAAAAATTCCACGGCCTGACCGACAAGGAAACCCGCTATCGCCAGCGTTATGTCGATCTGATCGCCAACCCCGAAGTAAGGGACACTTTCCGTCTCCGCTCCAAAATCATCGCGGCCATCCGCGGGTATCTGGAGCAAAAAGGATTCATGGAGGTGGAAACACCGATCCTTCAACCGCTTTACGGCGGCGGTATTGCCGTCCCCTTTGTGACTCATCACAATAAACTGGATATGGAATTGTATCTGCGCATTGCCGATGAACTATATCTCAAAAGGCTGATCGTCGGCGGCTTCGACAAAGTCTGGGAATTGTGCAAAGATTTCCGCAACGAGGGCATGGACCGCAAGCATAATCCCGAATTCACTATGATCGAACTGTATCAGGCTTATGCCGACTATCACGATATCATGGAGCTGTTGGAAGAACTTCTCCGGCACGCGGTTACCAGCGCCCATGGCGTCACCGAGATCGAATACGAAGGTCAGCTAATTGACTTTGGAAAACCTTTCAAACGGATATCGATGATTGATGCTATCATCGAAGAGGGTGGCCCCGATTTAAGCGATTTCGATTTTGACCGGGCATTGGGTGAGGCCAAAAAAGCCGGAATGAACATGGCCAAATTGATCAACCACGGCAAAATCGTCGAATCTTTCTTCGATACCCTGGTCGAACCGAAAATCGTGTCGCCGACTTTCATTATCAATCATCCCCGTGATATCTCGCCCCTGGCCAAGGCCCTGCGCGGCGAACCCCGGCTGGCCGAAAGGTTCGAGCTTTTTATTGCCGGGATGGAATGCGCCAACGCCTTCTCCGAACTGAATGATCCTATCGACCAGAAAGAACGATTTTTGGATCAGGGCAAAGTGGCCGATGCTGGCGACGAAGAGGCCCATCAGCTGGATCATGATTTCATAAATGCCCTGTCCTATGGCATGCCCCCTACCGGCGGGCTGGGAATCGGTGTCGATCGGATCGTAATGATCATGACCGGCGAACATTCGATCCGCGACGTGATTTTCTTCCCCCAGATGAAACCGGAGAAAGAGGGCTCGGCTGCTTTAGGCATTACTTTCACTG
>JAAEQF010000138.1 GCA_024231695.1 FCB group bacterium | reverse complement strand
TACTCTACAAATGCTCGCGGCGTGACAATTATCAAGTCCGATTGGGCCAGATTTGATCGAAGATCCGTAAACGTTACGGCTTCGATCGAAGTCGGCGCGGAGGCCTCCGAAATTGGAGCGCAATAGAAGCGGTTGGGACCGATGATGTCCAGATCAGCCTGGAATGTAAGCAGCCCGGACACGCGCTCGGCTCCGGAAACGACGGTTGGCTGAAGAGGATCAGCCAGGCCAAACACGGTCGGTGCAGCCGTGAAATCGTCTGTAACCTGAATCTCCGCCCGACCGGAATAGTTGTTCAACACAATATCAAGTTCATCACCCGAGGTCTGCATGGCGCTGTGGTACCGCATCTGCAAGTAGTTGAAATACGGCGGAATGTTTTTTGTCGCCGATGAAAGCGTAAGCTGCAGGTCGACGCGATT
Organism: FCB group bacterium; assembly: GCA_024231695.1. Lineage (GTDB taxonomy): Bacteria > Zixibacteria > MSB-5A5 > GN15 > JAAZOE01 > JAAEQF01. Next base: position 108 of record JAAEQF010000138.1, on the reverse strand, counting down.
CAGTTCACCCGCCCCTCCAAGAAGCGAGTAAGTGTCGTAGCGGCAGCTGGAATAACTGCAAGCTTTGTCGACCCCGGCCGTGCCGTTCACGGCCATATCGATATAGCC
>JAAEQF010000137.1 GCA_024231695.1 FCB group bacterium | reverse complement strand
TACCAAATGGCTCATTAAGTCCAGTATATATTGGAGCCATCAGTTGTCCTCGAAAAGGGACGCACTGTACCTCCAAATTGTGTTCGGCTAATAAGTTGACGTATAGGCTCAGATATAAAAAGGCGCCACCCGGCAGGACGGCGCTTTTTTTCTTGACGATTATGGAAGGTAAAGAGGACAAAAACGGTAGCAATATGGAGGAAATTAGTCTAATAAGTCATTGACATAATAAACAACAAGCCGTATATTATCTGACACAAGAGAGATGGATCACATCACAAGAGTTCTATACCTGTTACCGTTTTACTGTATGCCCCGGATTACACGTTAATCTTTGGCCGATTATGGCTGTTTAAGTGAATTATAGATTGCATTCAGGTTTTAAATGTGAGGGGAGGTGAAAAATATCATCTAAGGTCGATTATTGCCGGCATTCGGCCAGCAAAACGGTACACTTGCTGTACCACCAGGGCTTCGGCCCGAATGGCGTCGGGCCGGAGAAAAAGACAGGGAATGAAACCGGTCCTCGCCAGGAAGAAATACACGTGTTCAAATCCCAATTAGCGCGAGTCGCATCCCCAACAGAAAATACCGGATATCCGGACGAAGATCCGGGCGGTGTTTTCAAAGGCGGATAGATTATACTCAAACTTGAGGAGGGAAAATGCTTAAGAAATTGCTTGGGGCTTTTGTTGCGGTAATCTTCGTTTTCGGCCTTGGGGGCTATAATTTGGCATCGGCTGAAACTGAATTTTGCGATACCTGGGAGCGGTATGTGGAAGCCTACACGGCTACAATGGGCTTTGCGCCCCTGCACGATTGTGATAATGGAGATTGCGACGATCCGGCCACCAGAGATTCCTGGATCCCCGGACCGGAAGATCCGATAACCTATGTAAGAGTTTACTTCCATATCTTCTGCGAGGATGACGGCACAAATCCGGCCACAACAGAGTTGATGCTGGCTGATCAAGTGGCTTTAATGAACGCCTCCTACCTGCCGTCCCGGATTCAATTTGTTTATGATTTTCGGTTCGTAAACTCAAGCCTGTATCGCACTTACCCGAATCAGGATGCCATGAAAGATGACTACAATCTGAGTCCTGAAACGCAGATGAATGTGTACATCACCAATGCCGGCGGTGGTTCCAATGGGACATTCCCCTGGGGTTATCCCAACGATCCCCTGGGACCACGCGGTGGTGTAGTCCTGCACGAGGGACATGTTTATCCCGGACCTTATCATGACAACGTTTTGTCTCATGAAACCGGACATACTCTTGGCCTCTGGCACACTCATCACGGTGTCAGCGAAACGGCCCAATGCGGGGAATGTTGGGAACGCGCCGACGGCATAGATGGTGATATTACCGGCGATGATTGCTCGGATACGCCTCCGACACCGATTAATTATTTGTGTCAGGATCCTGGCGGAACCGATGTTTGCAGTGGAGTCCCCTGGGGACAAACCTCGCCGGAAAACTATATGAGTTATGCGCCCATATCCGGTGGAAACTGCTGGACGGAATTCACTCCTCAACAATGGGGGCGAATGCGCTGCTGGACCGACGCAATACTCGGCGGATGGTTTGTCGACACGGCGCCCGAAATTGTCTCGATTTCACCTGATCGCAATGACGTCAGTGTAGCGGTTTCAGCCAATCTGTCGGTGACTTTCAGCGAAGGAATCGACGAAACCACGGTCAATTCTTCCACTTTCGTGGTTTATGGCTCTGCGACGGGGCTTTGTGGCGGAACTTACAGCTATAATGGAACCTTCAACACGGCGACATTTACTCCGACCGCCAATTTTGCGGCTGGAGAAGTTGTCACTGCGGTGATAACGACGGGTATTGAATCCCCTCAGGGTACTCCCTTGGTGGAAGGAACGACCTGGTCGTTTATTACGGCTACCAGTGGTTCCAGTCCTGGTACATTCTATTATGGCGGGGCTTTTGCCGTTGATAATCTGCCGATGGCATTGTATTTGGCTGATCTGGACGGTGATAACGATTTAGATCTGGCCGTAGCCAACAGGGGGGCCAATCTCAATAACATATCCGTCCTTCTCAATGACGGCACCGGTGACTTTGGACCGCAGGCGGTTTATGAAGTCGACTCGGCCACAGTTTCGATCACTGCCGCCGATTTCGATGGTGACGGTGATATGGATTTGGCTGCCACTGACTGGGATGAATTTACCGTGTCAGTTTTGATGAACAGCGGTGGCGGGTTATTCGCTACACCGATAGTTTACGCCACCGGGGAGAAACCGAGTGCTGTGCGGGCTGCCGATCTGGATGGCGATACCGATCTGGATATGGTCGTTACCAATTGGGGTGCCGATAATCTGTCGATCTATCTCAACAACGGTGACGGTTCCTTTGCCGTCCAGATGACCTACTCAACAGAGGCATCACCCAAAAGCCTCTATCTCGCCGACTTCGACGATGATGGAGCCATCGATGTAGTTACCGGTAACAATTATGGTAATATATCGGTTCTGCTCAACAATGGTTTGGGCGGATTCCCCACCAACACGACCTACGCTACTGGATATAGTCCGGAAGGAATCGTAGCGGTCGATCTGGATGGTGATGGCGATATTGATCTGGCTACCACCAACACGGGTTCGGCTGATGTGTCGATCTTGTTGGGCAACGGCGATGGGACCTTTGCCGCTCACACCGTCTATGGCGTCAATAGTTTCCCTGTCAGCATAACCTTTGGTGATTTTGACGGAGACGGTGATATTGATCTGGCGGCGTTGAATATACTCTCAGATAATGTCTCGGTCCTGATGAACAATGGCGACGGCACCTTTGCCGCGCAGACCTCGTATGATGCCGGTGACGGGCCATACGATATTTGTGCTTTCGATGCCAATGGTGATGGAGATATGGATCTGGCTGTAGTGAGTATGTACACCGATGAGGTCGTTGTCTTGCGTAACCGGCCTTCTCTACCGCCAGCCGTTCCTTATCTGACTTCACCGGCCAACGGCGTTTCGACAACCGATCACACTCCGACTTTGAATTGGTCGGATGTCGTTGATGCCACGACCTACGACGTCGTCGTCGATAACGATCCGAATTTTGGCTCGATCAATCGGTCTTATTACGGCCGGACGGTTTCTTACTGGACCGTTTCGCCCAGTCTTACCGACGGGTATTGGTATTGGAAAGCCCGGGCCGTCAATGAAGCGGGGGCCGGATTGTGGTCGGCATCGCGCTACTTCAGAGTATATACCAGTTCCTCCTGCCCGATTCTCTTCAGCTATGACGGAACGGAGTTCTCTCGCGAGGACCCGCTTTTGACGGCTTGCGAGAAATCGGGTTATAAAGACGTGGTTACCGACTTCTTTCATGTCGGTCAACCGGTGGCTGCCGCCGGCGACAAGATCGTCTTCCAACTACGCGAACTGGAAGACGAAATCACTTATCTCGACGAGATCGAACTGATTACCGTCGATCATGCCGACAATACAAAAATCGCCTGTTCCGTGGATGGACTGATCCGTGCTTTCGGCGAGACCATCACTCCCTTGTCGGCCGTAGATCACAACGGTGTCGATCGTTTGGTCGAAGTGTCGTCGTTTGACGACGATCTTTTTGCTGCCGAAGAAGCAGGGTATCTGATCGTGACTTTCCCCAACACCGGCAGTAATCAGCCAATGTTTGCCGCCGAAGTGCCACAAAAGCCGTATTGTCCCATTGAGAAGGAAATATACATGGAGACCAAACCTCTGCCCGAAACCAACCGGGCCGAATTGGTCGTTTCCGTTCTTGCCGTCGATGGCCAGTGGCGGGAACTGGAGGATATCATTCCTTCAAGATCCAACACTTCCAACGAGATGGTCATCTCGCCGGTTATCGGCGATATCTCGATGGACGTGGTTACTCTGCGCTTCTCCTGGGATAATGCTTATTCCACCGACGCCATCCTCCAGTATGTTCCTCTCGAGGAGCCTCCGGATACGCGAACCTGGAGTGTCGAGTCGAACAATCTGGTAACGGCCAAACCGGCGCCGAAAGCTTGGCGGAGTTTTGCCGACGGTCAACTGGTGTTACGCAAAGGTGATGTGTTCGACTTCAAATTCGCCGTGGACGAACCGGTCAAACCGGGCCAGACGCGCGATTACATCATTCGCGCTGTCGGAAAGTATCAGCCTGATCCGGCGGTTTATTCAGGGGTGTTGCCCAACAAGTATCAATTGTATAGCAATTATCCCAATCCGTTCAACCCGCGTACCACCATCGCCTATGACCTGCCGCAGGCGGGCGAGGTGAATCTTGAAATATTCAATATCCTCGGTCAGCGCGTGGCCACACTGGTTGAGGCTTATCAGGAAGCAGGCCATTATGAAGTGGCCTGGGATAGTAAGGACGAAGGCGGACAAGCCGTTGCCAGCGGAGTTTATTTCTACAAACTGACAACAGCCGACTTTGTCAATTCCCGTAAAATGCTGCTTTTGAAATAGGGAGACGCATTTTTATTGGGATTTACGTCTGATAAAAAATGGAAATCCACGTAACCCAAAGGGTCGGTCCAAACCGGCCCTTTTTTTACCGAAAATCCGACAAATAAAGGGATCGATTTATTTCAGCTTGGTAATCGGAATGTAAATAGGCTGGTTGTCGCCATCCGCTTTGATGGCCTGTTCGGCCGAGCTGACAGCAACCGTAAATTTAGCGGGGTCAAAAGGCAGACGCAGTATCTGACCAACGATTTTTACCGAGTCGGTACTGGGAGTAAAAGACAACTGAAGCTGTTCTTTGTGTTGAAGAGTGTCTCCGGCCTTATCAGACGTCTGCGGATAGAAGCACAACTCGACGGAATATTCCTTCCTCTGTAGTCCGCGGGGAACAAAAGCGACCTCGAAAAGATATTGATCGGGTGCGACTTTGGTAATCCGACTGTCGGCCAAATGCAACGCCCCGCCGCCGAAACTCATTTGCGGTTGGCCGTTGACATAACATTCATTCAAAGGTCGATCAATCTGACCCTGGGCCAAGAGTATTATCCTTTCCAGAGTCGAGAGACCGTCAAAATCGCTCTCCAGCAGGTAATCGAAGGCATTGCGGTTTTGGGCCAGTTGTTCGGGCTTAATCAGTTGATAATCAAAGGGCTTGTATTCGATACAGTAATAATGCTTGTTCGGAAGCATCTCATAGTCGGTATTGAAATATTCGTTAAAGAGTATGCGAAAAGTGTTGACCGAACTCATGTCGTTGTTTAAAACCTCGTTGTAATCGACGCCGGGCAGGTACATGGCATTGATGATGGACAAAACCTCTTTGAGATTGGTTTTGCTCATGTCATACCAATTCATACCGGCGCGGGGACCATGATCGCCCTGGACGATTATGATCGGCGGATTATCCCGGTTAAGGTCTAAGATTTCGGTGATTGTCTGTTGCAATCTTTTAGCCATGTAGGTAACCTGATCGGAGTAGCAGGAGATATAGTGCTGCTTGAAATCGCCGCTGCCGACAATGGCCCCTGGTAGTATATTTTCATTCGGACCGCCATCGGGGCCGAATACAAATGGTTTGTGCGGACAAAAAACGTGAGCGAAAACAATCTTTGGCGAGCGGATATCGGTGACATGAGGGATCTTCTCTAATATTGATAAAACCAACCGTCGATGAGTTTCCTCTTTCGATAACTCCTCCGATAAAAAAAGCGGCAAAGGCAAAGTGGCAATCAAAAGAGTCTCAAATTCAGTGCGGCCGCCTGAAGCTTGCAGAATTATGTCGGCCTTGATTGATTCGGTGTAACTACTTCCGGTGGGACTGAAAGCGGCAGTGGTATACCCCAGCGCTTTTAGTTTGCGGAATACTTTATTTTCCCACAGCCGCCGGGCCAGCAGGACCCGGTCGCGCGAATCAGGGGCGAAGCTTTCGATATTTTGAACGTAATCGAAATTCATGGTTGCTGCCAGTGATTTCAGGGTCGTCATATAATTGGAATAACTATTGTCAGCAACAAAAAAGCCCCGTTCCCTGAGAAAGGCTGTGAAATTGGAGATATCCACACCGTAAACGTCTTTTAAAATATCCTCGCGGCCGAAAGCATCCATAACAATGTAATAGATATCCGGCAGATATCCTGACTGCTCGGCCGTGTCGATTACTTCGACCGATTCATCCGGCTGAACATCCGGTCGGGAGGCAATGATATACCCACCGTGAGCTACTTGCATGGCCACCAGCAACAGACCCAATTGAGCCAGAATTTTAGTGACGTGGCCGAGGTCTTTTTTGGTTCGAGCCACAAATCTAATCCCTGCAATTAACAGCAGGCAGTAAATTGGCAGGATCACTCCATTCGGCCCGATTAAGGATTTGCTGATCAAAAACTTAAAAGAGGGGAGACTATCAACAACATGGCCATAGGAAAAAAACAGCACGGCCAGAAAGGTCACAGCCAGAGCGCCTTTTTCCAGACTTCGCAGAAGAAGAGCCGCCAGCGGAACCAGGCCACAAATAGTAATAACGGTCATCCCCAGCGCGGGACCGATATCGGCCAGGTTCATACTCTGGGCGTTTTGCGCGTACAGAAAGAGAATGGGAAACATTCCGAACAGGAGCGGGTGGATGAGGGCGAGCCGTTTCATACTCGTTCCTCCGGCAGGAGACGGTCATTTTCAGGTGAAGATGCGGCCTGATCTCCTGGCAAGGGTGGACTGGTTCGCGGTGTTTCGCCGTTTCTGAAAACATGATTAATAAGGAAAACCACGTCGCCGACGTTGATTGATTCGTCGCCGTTGCAATTGGCCTCTTCCGGGCAGAGGGGAGCGGCGCCGTTTTTGAATACATACTTGATCAAATCGACGACATCGCCGACATTGACTCGACCATCGTGGTTAACGTCACCGGGCGTTTCCACACAACTGGAATGATAACTGCCTCCGGCCAGGGCGAAACCGCCAAAGGCCAATTGCCCGGCCAAAAGCACAAGCCCGACCCAGCCGAGAATTTTTGTCAGTGGAATAAGGTCTTTGCTGGTAGTCATCAGACGGGTGATGCTGAAGTAAAGCAGATACAGCCAGACCGGAAAAATCAACAGGTTAGGAGCGATTTGCGATTCTTCCAGCACCAGATAAAAATCGGGCAGAGTGGTCACGATAGAAGCATAGATGATGAACAGGACTATATTGATGGAGGTTATCAGGGCGGCTTTGTACCTATCCCGAAGCAGATGTCCCAGAAGCAGGGTCAGGAGGGTGGTGACGATTAAAACCACGGTCAGATGAAGAGCCAGAGCAGTCAGATCAAGATATCTGGCTATGGTGAAATGAAAAAAGAGCACGGAAAACAATCCGATGACAAGCGGATGGAAAACCCGTTCCCGGAGCATTTCTATTGTCTCCTGTTGCGCATCAAATAGATAGTGCGCTTGCTTCCCTCAATGTCAGATCGTCGATCGATGATGAAAAACTCAGTGAAAACCTTTTCGAAATCTTCCTGTGTATATAATGTAAAAACATCCTCGCGTGAGGCCAAAAGCCTCTGCACCTGCGAATCTTCTTTGGGCACGAATTCTATGATTAGGTTTCGGCAGAGTTTTTGGAAAAAGGCGGCCAGCTTATTGAAAGGTACGTTGTTGCCGATGGCCAGATGATGAATCAGGGCCAGCGCCAGGACAGTATCGGCCGGGCCGCGTTTTCCAAGCGACATCCGTTCGCTGTGGTCCCAGCCAAGTCCGGGGCTGGGATTGGTCAGATCGAGAATCAGTGGAAGGATATCATTCTCGTTTTTGCTTTTACTTTCTCGATAATTTTTCTCCACCGCTGCCGGATCGAAGTCGAAAGACACCGTCGAAATGCCGTTGTCTGAGGCGAGACGGCTGAAACGGCCGGTGTTACCGCCCAAATCCCATACCGTCGCGGGCTTGGTCTCGATCAACAGCTCTTCGACCATATCCATTTTGAGCTTCATCGCCTGATTGTCATAATTGGTGTCGTCGTAATACTCGCCCCAGGTGGTGTCGGCCGGTTTCCAGCTCAGTTTGCCGACGATGGTTTCGAGATTGTCGATCAGACCCAGCAGGCCGCGTTTGTTAATCTTTCTTCCTGATGATTTCTGCGGAGTATCGGCATACTTTTTTTGACTTTTGGCGTGCAGATGAATATGAGCGCTCAGGGCCAGCGACAGGCGGCTCTTGGCCGGCAAAAGAGTCGAGGCCAAATCCAGCGGGATGCCGTCGATATGAATGCGCAAAAGCTGACTCAGGCGAATATCGTTATAAGCCATCAGGGCCAGAGGCGCCAGAAAATGCTGACAGAACTGCTGATACGCCACCCACGGACGCCCTTCCTCATAACGGTCGAACGAAAGAGTATCGATCAAAACCGGCCGGCAACCGATAAACTGAATGTTGTAGGCGCTGGCATCCTTGAGAATCATACCATGATCAAGGGCTCGCTTGTGAATTTCAAGTGTCGCTTTCGCGGCGACAGAAAGCTGGCTAAAACACCATTCATACGGATAGGAAATAAACGGAATTGGTTCCGGCTTTATGATTTTGAAAGCAATATCGGGGGTGGGCGGATCGATTTCGACTTCGCGATGAGGGATCAGCAGGCCAGCGTCGATCAGGTTTTTATAAAGGCCGGAGCTTCCGAGTAGATCGTAATTTTCCTGGTAGGCGAGATTTATCTGACGATACAACTCGCCATCGCGGGTAAAAATAAATCCGCTCGGGTCGCGGAAAGAAGCATCGTGGCGAAGATCAGTCAGTTTTATCCTCGGACTTATCGTTGGTGGTTTTGTCTTTGCTGAAATAGGCCTTGACCTGTCTCCAGAACACTTTCAGGGTCAACATTATCCCCATTAGGCCGGCCAGCAAAATCTGAACGATATAGCTTCCGGTGGAAGTGTCAATATAGGCGTGAGCGTCGCCGGTTAAGAGTACGAAGGCCAATGTTGTCAGGCCGAAAAGGCCGAAAATTCGTTTTATGTGGGTCATGGAACCTCTTTCTAAGTTTCCCACCAGGGAACGCAAAAAAGCTCGAACAGGCTGGCCCAAACAGGCCATATTCTCCGAGCTATCTCCTTGAATAATACCAGCTTTCCTTCATAAGTCAAGGATAATCTGGAGAATGTTCATATTGGGGATTATACATGCACCGTCACGAGATGGAATTTATTCTTGGTTAGCGTACCCCTTAGTTATCATTATTTAACATAAATGAAAAAGGGCAGTTGTTCAATATCGGCCATAATCGGCTGACCACCGGAAAAGATCGAAACCGTATATTTCTCCGGGGCCAATGTCATGCGTACCATTTTACCGATAACCTTGGCCGTGCCGGGAGGCAATTGAATCTCTTCCTTTATATGTCCGAGTCTACGATGTGAATTATGCTGCCCGGTCGAGTCAGTCGTGTAGAAGCGGATATCAACATTAAATTGACTTTGGCTCATGCCTATCTGGACAAATACCGCTTCAAACTGGTATTCTCCCGGGCCGACTTTGGTAACCCTGCTTTCGGCCAGGTGTATAGCGCCATTGGCAAAACTCAATTGCGGTTGACCGTCGGGATAGCAGTCGGCCAAAGGACGATCAACAAGGCCTCTGGCCCATAGTATTACGCGATCCATCGTTGAGAGGCTGTCAAAGTCGCTTTCCAGAAGATTATCGAACCTATTCCGACTTCGGGCCAGTTGTTCAGGCATTACCTGTTGAAAATCAAAAGGCCTAAATTCGGTACAATAATAATGTCGGTTCGGCAACATCTCGAAGTCGGTCTTGAAGTATTCATTGAAGATAAGGCGAAAGGTGTTGACCGAACTCAGGTCATTGTTTAATACCTGATCGTAATCTACCCCGGGCAGATACATGGCATTGGTGATCGAAAAAACCTCTCTAAGATTGGTCCTGTTGATATCAAACCAGTTCATTCCCGAACGAGGACCATGATCGCCCTGCACGATTATAATCGGAGGGTTATCTTGATCAAGTTCCAGGATTTCAGTAATGGTCTGCCTAAGTCTTTTGGTTATGAACGTCACTTGATCGGCGTAGCAGTCGATATATTGACTTTCATAATTCTGAGAATTCGACTGATTTTTACTTACCTCCGACGGTTTAATTTTTTTATTCGGCCCACCGTCACGATCGAATACGAATGGTTTATGTGGTGAGAAGACATGCGCGAAAACAAATTTAGGAGATGGCGCTTCCGTGATTTTGGGGATTTTGTCCATCAAAGAAAGCACCATTCGACGATGAGCTTCATCTTCCGATAAACCCTGTGGTAAAAACAGCGGCAGCGGCAAAGTGCTCATCAACAGACTTTGAAATTCTGATCGACCGCCGGAGGATTGTAGTTTAACATCAGTCTCAATCGATCCGGTATAATTGGTGCCGGTCGAGCCGAAGGCAACGGTGGTATATCCGAGGTTTTTCAGATATGTGAAAACCTTATTGTTCCATAATTGCCGCGCCAGCGGAATCTTGTCGCGCAAATCAAGAGCAAAGTCCCCAATGTTTTGCACATAGTCAAAATTCAAAGTTGCTGCCAATGATTTCACGGTTGTCGTGTAATTGGAATGGCTGCTATCGGCAACAAAGAAGCCCTGCTCCCTGAGCCAACTCGTGAAATCGGAGTTGTCAACATCGTAAATGCTTTTAAGTATATCCTCGCTTCCATAGGCATCCATGACAATATAATAAATGTCCGGCAGTTTTTCCGGCAAATTGGCTCGGTCAATCGTTGCCATTGGTTCGACTGGTTTAGCTTCCGGTCGGGAAGCGATAATATAACCGCCTTGAGCGACCTGAACAGCGACCAATAAAAGACCAAGCTGAAAAAGAATCTTCGTCAGGGGAGCAATATCTCTTTTGGTCCGGATTACAAAGGTAAGGCCGAAAATAAGTAACAGGCCGTAAATCGCCAACACGACTTCGTTGGGACCGATATTAAAACTACCAAGAGAAAACTGGAATGAGGGAATTATGCCGGTTAGGTGACCATAGGAGAAAAATAATATCGTCAGAATAGTCACCGCCAGCGCACCCTTTTCCAGATTGCGCATTATAAGGCCTGCCACCGGAATCAGGATAGTGATAGCAATGCAAATGAGTATCAGGGACGGACCGATATCGGAAAGATTCATATCCTGCGCGTTTTGAGCATACAGAAATAGTACGGGAAATATCCCGAATAAAAGCGGATGGATAAGGCTGATTCGTTTCATTAATTCAGGCTCTGCTTAGCTATCACTTTTTAACCTTGATGAAAAAGGGTTGGCTGTCACTATCTGATTTTATCGGCTGCCCTTCCGAAAAAACCGAGACGGTATATTTCTCCGGGTCCAAGGGCAGGCTTATAATCTTACCGATAGCCTTGGCTGTACCGGCAGGTAGTTGAATCTCTTCTCGTATTTGTCCGAGTTCACGATTCGAACTAAGCTGCCCATCCGAGCCAGTTGCGAAGAAGCGGACATCAATGTGAAATTTATTTTGGGGCATTCCTAACTGGACAAATGCCGCTTCAAACATATATTGACCGCGATGGACTTTCTTAATCCTACTATCGGCCAGGTGCAAACCGCCATCGGCATAGCTTAATTGCGGTTGACCGTCGGGATAACAGTCGGCCAAAGTACGATCAGCAAGGCCTCTGGTCAAAAGTATTACTCGTTCAAGGGTCGGGAGGCTGTCGAAGTCGTTTTCCAAAAGATAACCGAATTTATTGCGGTTCTGCCCCAGTTGTTCTGGTTTTATCGGTTGTAAGTCAAATGGTGAATATGCTGTAGTGTAATAATGCAGGTTCGGAAGCATCTCGTAGTTAGTCTTGAAATATTCGTTGAAGATAATGCGAAAGGTGTTGATCGAACTCAGATCATTATTTAAAACCTGATCATACTCTACGCCGGGTAAATACATGGCATTTAAAATAGAAAATACTTCTTTAAGATTGGTTTTTTTCACATCAAACCAGTCCATTCCCGACCGAGGACCATGATCACCCTGTATGATTATAATCGGCGGGTTTTCTTGATTGAGTTCAAGAATTTCAGTAATCGTCTGCCTAAGTCTTTTGGTGATGAACGTCACCTGATCGGTGTAGCAGTCGATATATTGACCTTGATAACTAAGCGACTTTGGCGCATTATCACCTACATCCTCCGGTTTTATTTTTTTATTTGGCTCGCCGTCAGGATCGAATACGAACGGTTTGTGCGGTGAAAAAACATGCGCGAAAACAAATTTCGGCGATGGCGCTTCCGTGATTTTTGGAATTTTCTCCATTTTATAAAGAACCATACGACGATGAGCTTCATCTCCCGATAAATCTTGAGATAAAAAAAGCGGCAGCGGCAGAGTACTCATGAGTATGTTCTGAAATTCAGTCCGGCCGCCTGACGATTGCAGGGTAACATCGGCATCCATCGACTCGGTATAACTGCTGCCGGTGGGCGTGAAAGCAACGGTAGTGTAACCGAGGTTTTCCAACTGCATGAAAACCTCATTATTCCATAATCGTCTGGCCAGAGGAACATTATCGTGCAAATCCGGAGCAAAGTCCCCGATGTTCTGCACATAGTCTAAATTCATAGTTGCTGCCAACGATTTCACGGTTACCGTGTAATTTGAATAGCTGCTGTCGGCGACGTAAAAGCCGCGTTCGCGCAAAAACGCGATAAACTCGGAATTATCGACATCATAAATGCTCTTGAGAATGTCCTGACGTCCATAAGCATCCATGACAATGTAATAAATGTCCGGCAGTTTATCCGGCAGATCGGCCCGGTCAATCGTAGCCGTTGGTTCGACTGGTTTGACTTCCTGTCGGGAAGCGATAATATAACTGCCGTGAACGATCTGAACAGCGACCAATAATAGACCAAGCTGGAAAAGAATCTTTGACAGGGGAGCGAGGTCCATTTTGGTCCGGATTACAAAGGTAAGGCCAAAAATAAGTAACAGGCCGTAAATCATCAACACGCCCTCGTCGGGGCCGATATTAATACTACCGAGAGAAAAATGGAATGAGGGAAGTATGCCCGTTATGTGACCATAGGAAAAAAACAGTATCGTCAGAATAGTCACCGCCACCGCACCTTTTTCCATATTGCGCAATATCAGGCCGGCCACAGAGGTCATGATAGTGATAGAGATACAAATAAATAGCAGGGAGGAACCGATATCGAACGGATTCATTTTCTGTGCATTTTGAGCATACAGAAAAAGTACGGGAAATATCCCGAATAAGAGCGGATGGATAAGTCTGATTCGTCTCATGTGTTCAGGCTCCGCTGCAATTGGCCTCCTTGAGGCACTCCGGCGAGGAATCGGAGCCGTTAAATAGATTGTAGTTCTCCTGATAGGCGAGATTTATCTGACGATACAACTCACCATCGCAGGTAAAAATAAATCCGCCGGGATCGCGGAAAGAAGTATCTTGACGAAGATTAGTCAGTTTTATCCTCGGACTTGTCGTTGATGGTTTTGTCTTTGCTGAAATAGGCCTTGATTTGTCTCCAGAACACTTTGAGAGTCAACATGATCCCCATCAGGCCGGCCAGCAGAATCTGGACAATATAGCTTCCGGTGGAGGTGTCGATATAGGCGTGAGCGTCGCCGGTTAAGAGTACGAAGGCCATTGTAGTCAGGCCAAAAATGCCGCAGAAACGTTTTACACAGGTCATGTAACCTCTTTCCTGAGTTTCTTGCTTTGGAACGCAAAAAAAGCTCGAACAGGCTGGCAAAACAGGCCAAATTCTCCGAGCTATCTCCTTGAATAATACCAGCTTTCCTTCGTAAGTCAAGTTGTTTTTGGAAACACTGTACCTCACCCGAAGGGTGGGTTTATGTTTAGGCGGGTGGTCCACCATTTATGGTGGGGAAACGCTGGGGCAGACGAGGACATTCATGTCGTTGACGTCTGCCGCCCACTTGCCGATCACTATTACTACCGAAACACCCCAGATCGCGGCTCCGCCCGATATCATGGAACCAATAAGCCGGGAGTCTATAAATGTGCGAAATTTCCAGAAATGGGTCAGTGATCACCACTCAAATCGGAATTTGTGCGAAAAAAAGCGAGATATTTTTGGGGACCCCCTAAAAATGAGCAACCAAACCCACAGGCGAAGCCTGTTTTTGGTTCGGCTCGCTTCGCTTGCCTCACTGAGGGCACAAACTTGGGTAATTCTGGCGACAGCTAAAATCAGGCCCCGTCTGAAACAAACCCACGGGCGAAGCCTGTTTGTTATCGGGTTTCTCACTGCCTTCGGCAGATCGGAACCCGACCTACAGTATTTCTATTGCTAAAAGAAAGGCGAGATAGCGTCAGCGATCGAGCAGAAAACAGGCTCCGCCTGCTGGGCTATTTGTAGAACTTTATTTTTGGAGAAAACTATTGAATTGATCTCACGACAGTCAAAAAGCGGCGATGCCGCAAAAAAATACGCCCAGGAGGATTTGAACCCCCAACCTTCTGGTCCGTAGCCAGACGCTCTATCCAATTGAGCTATGGGCGCATATAAACCACTATTTCAGGCCGGTAAATATATAAATTTCGGGCCGTTTGTCAATTAAAAATCGGCCCATTTCCGGCCATTGTCAACCCATAATGGGCAAATATTGTATGGCCGTCGGAGCGATTAGAAGAGGGGACTTGAGGTATTTCCGTTAGAGCTGGGGCAGACGAGGACGTCTGCCGCCCACACAGGCGGAGCCTGATTTTCGCTGTCGCGTGGACAGGCATAGCCTGTTTTAGGAATTAGCCTTTGAAGATGATATAGAAAATGGCCACCAGAACCAGGACAATAATTACCGTGGCGATCAAAGGGAGGGGATTGGATTTTTTGCCGTTGCCGTTAGATTGCGGCGGTTCCTCTTCGACTAATACTGCCAGCTCTTCCTCCAGCGGAAAATATTCGCTCGGTTCGGTATCGACAGTAACCGTTTCCAATTCAGGAAGTTGGGAAGCGGTCACGGAACCGGTGATTTTGAGGGCAACGATAGTAACGTTATCAACGCCGCCGCGTTCATTGGCTAACTGAACCAGAAGCGAGGCGATCTTTTCAACGTCGCCGCCGGCCTGAGATACTGTGCGGCGGATGGAATCATCCTCGACCAGACCACAGAGGCCGTCGCTGCAGAGGATATAAATATCGTTTTCGACCACTTTGCGCACGGCCACGTCGATCTCGACCGATTCCTTGACTCCCAGGGCGCGGGTGATAACATTGCGGTTGACCAGTTGTCGAGCCTGTTCCGAGGTGAGTTTTTCGCTTTTCTCGACCTCGGCCGCCCAACTGTGATCGGTGGTCAACGGGATCAATTCGCCATCGAAATAGCGATAAATCCGACTGTCACCGACATGAAGGAGGGTGATAACATCCTGTTCGATGGCTGCGGCCACGATGGTCGTGCCCATCCCGGACAGCGATGGATCGGCGGCGCCTTTGGCAAATATCCAGTGATTGGCGATCCGAACGGCTTTGGTTAGAACATCGGTGGCGGGTGAAAACATGCGGGGAAGACGAAGACGATCTTCACTCAGAACTCGGTCAAAATGATCGCCGTAAATTCCGGCTACAATCTGACAGGCAGTGGCCGAAGCGACCTCACCGGCGTTATGTCCGCCCATACCGTCGCAGACGACATAGAGCTGACGGTCTTCGCGTAGCCCGAAGCAGTCCTCGTTGAGCTTTCGGACAAGACCGATATCAGTTTTTCCAGCGGCTATGATATCCATGAAGCCGGATGTGCTCCTTTACATTGGCTTATCGAGAAAATTACAATAAAAAATGAGATCAAACAAGAAAATAATTTTCTAATCGTCCCGTTATTTATCTCCGATTATGGCCAAGGCTGCCCCTTTGAGCCGGATGCTCGCTCGCTTGGCAGATATACGATTTCTCAGGGCAATCGTTTGGCCTCGGCGAACAACCAATTCTTCTGCAGGATATTCGGTACCCTTCAAGGTGAGAGTAATCGTCTTATCCAGCGGTACAATCGAGAGGCGACGGCCTTTGTATCCATTCAGGGTCAGGTTTTGATTATAGAGCGGGCATATTTCCTGAGCGCTGTCCATGAAACGCAGACGACAATTGGCCTGACGTTTTGTGAGCCGGTGGAAAAGCATCAGATTACCCAGCATATGATCGGTTTCGCAACGAAGATCATACCAGCCGAAAAAGGTGATGTCGGTGACATTTCGTTGGAGACAGAATTCGAGGGCGAGTTCGCCGTCGGTCTGATCCTTGGCGGAGGGATGGATCAGGATTTCGGTGTTTCTCAGAAAGTCCTTTTCTACTTTCGGTGAGGAATCGAGATCGGTTATCCAGTAATCCAGAGCAAAATCGAATTTTTGCATGAATTTCAGACCGCCATCAACGGCAATCATCAGTGGGATAGATTTGCCTTCATGCAGAAGGCGGTCTATTAGTTTGTGGTCGTTTTTATGAAAGTGTCCGTTGAGGAAGACAAAGGCTTTTCGAGCCATAGTGGCACATCCGATGTGACAAGGCAAAAAAAGGGGGCACATGGCCCCCTGATAGGTTTACTTGATTACGGCAAACTTAAATCGTTGCGTCGTGTTTTTGTCCTTGTAATAGCAAAGGTACACATCCGAGGCCAAAGCCTGACCATCGGAACTAGTGACATCCCAAATAACCTGACCGGAGGCGTTGCCGTGAATTACCCGAACAACCTCATTGGCCACGGTGGTGATGGTTAGGGTTCCTTCGGGGTCCATGTTGAATATGGAAACCTGGTCGTGAACAAACGGCTGGAAGGGGTTGGGAGCCATGATTATGTTCGCATCAATGGTGAATGCAAAAACTTTACTGTAGGGCGAGTTGTTGGCCCGGCTGCGCCAGTAATAGGTTTTGTCCGATTCGAGTGGTACAGCCACCTCCCAGTCGGTATAGCCAATCGGGTTTTCCTCAATGGGGCCGGAAAAAAGGCGGTTGATAAAAGTAGAATCTTCGGACACTTCAAAATAGTAGAGGTTTTCGTCATAGGCGCTGATGATGTTGGCCACTGACAGGCGCGGTTGGGTTTCATGTACGGTGGCTCCCGATTT
The DNA here is from genome assembly GCA_024231695.1 of FCB group bacterium. Lineage (GTDB taxonomy): Bacteria > Zixibacteria > MSB-5A5 > GN15 > JAAZOE01 > JAAEQF01. The sequence goes on along the minus strand of JAAEQF010000137.1, from coordinate 1,452 downwards.
CGGCTCCTCATTAACGGGTACGGCTTCGTTGACGTTCACCGAAAAATCAAATACCCAAAAGCTGCGAGTTGTTGCCCAAGGTGAATAGTTGTTGCCGTCAGAGGCTCGACACGACCAAAAATATCTACTGCCCGAAGAGAGCGCTTCGGTTATCGGCCAGATGATATTGTTACCCGGAGCCGGAGCGGTCAGATTGGATTTGTTTTCAATCAGGTTGGACAGGAGGGAGTCGGAATAAACGACAAAATTGTAGGTCAATACATCCGACTCGGGATCATAGGACGGAGTGGCCGACAATGACACCTGCAGAGAGATCATGGTGTCTAGGTTATTGGGCGAAATGGGCATCGGCGCATTGGGTGGCTGATTGACACCATATAGGGTATCGAGATAAAAATCGGCAGTAGTCATCCAACCGGAATAATCGTTACCGTCGAAAGCACGAACCTGCCACCGATACCAGGTGGCATTAGTAAAGGAATAGGAAGGTGAATGGGAGGTTGTCGGGCCGGTACCCTGAGATATACCGGAAGTGGATTCCAGCAAAGTCGATCCGGCTGAATCATAAAGCTGTGCTTCGTACGTCAGCGGGTCGCCGTCCTGATCAATGGAGTTATTCCATGACAATGAAACGGAGATATAGGTCAAGGTCGCATTATCTGGGGGGGAGTATACAGTGGGCACACTGGGCGGATTATTGGTTTGAACCACGTCGAGGGTAAAAGACATAGTTGGCGACCAGGAGCTGTATTCGATATTGTCGTAGGCCCGAACTCTCCAAAAGTACTGAACCAGATTTTCCAACGACGAGCTAACAACCCATGAAGAAGTAGTGCTTCCTGAAGTTACGGCACTCGATTGCGCGGCCAGAGAACTGAAATTAGAATATTTAGAGACCTCAAAATAGTAAGTAAGCGAGGCACCCTCTGGGTCGGTACCGTTGTTGACAGTCAAAGTCGGACGGGATGCATTCGACGTGCTTCCATTGGCCGGAGATGAACCGGTAGGAGGTGAGGGGGGATTGTTCGGCGTCGTAAAAGTCCGGGTGCTCGACCAACTTGAGGTTGCTGTTCCGCTTTTGTCCCGGCATCGCCAATAGTAGAGACGGCCGGCAGTCAGCGGGGCGCTGGTGGTGAAGCAGGTCGTTCCTGAGCCTTCGCTGATAAAACTTGATTGACGAATGACAGAAGTAAAACTTTGATCTTCGGCAATCTCGAACAGATAACTGAAAGGATCAGGAAATCCGGTGTGATCGGCATTGGAAACGCACAGGGTTGGGCTGGTACTTACCGAGGCTCCCGATGCCGGCGTGGAAGGTTCCGGAGCGGGTGGGCCCGATTCGGCGACGAGTATTTTACCCATGTATGGTTTGAGGTAGTAGATCGAATCGGCCACGGCCGAGGTATCGCCGTCAGCGCTGACTTCGTAGAACAAACCATGAACATTGACCTC